>CAZFVT010000200.1:0-6328 GCA_964522355.1 uncultured Woeseiaceae bacterium
GTTCTGGTTCATCTTCTCGGAGGTCATGTTCTTTGCAGCCTTCTTCGGTGCCCTGTTCTACGCCCGCAACATGTCCGTGCCGTGGCTGGGCGGCGGCAGCAACAACTTCTTCACCAACTTCCTGCTGTGGGGCGGCTTTGAAAGCACCTGGCCGACCAACGGCCCGGCTGATGTGGGCGGCGAGTACGAGGCAATGGCGCCGTTCGGGCTGCCGCTCATCAACACCGCCATCCTGCTCACTTCCAGCGTGACGATTACGATCGCTCACCACGCCATCCAGGAAGGCAAGCGCATGCCGCTCTACATCTTCCTGGGGCTGACATTCCTGCTCGGTTACGTGTTCGTGTTCCTGCAGGCTGAGGAGTACATCCACGCCTACCAGGAAATGAACCTGAAGATGACGTCAGGCATCTACGGCTCGACGTTCTATATGCTGACCGGATTCCACGGTATGCATGTAACCATCGGCGCGATCATCCTTACGGTCGTCTGGTTCCGCGCCGTTCGCGGCCATTTCACCGCCCGGGACCACTTCGCGTTCGAGGCGGCAGCCTGGTACTGGCACTTCGTTGACGTGGTCTGGTTGGGACTTTACGTCTTCGTCTACTGGCTCTGACGAAACAAGCCGCGGCGGCCGTCAGGGAACAACGGCCGAGGGCTGAATCCAGCCCAGGAAATACGCGGCTACCAGGATCCCGACCAGCGTCACGGAGAGAGCGACGCGAATCTTCAGCGCGCTCAGGACGCGCGGCGATCCCTGGCTGTCCTTACTCAGAAAGAACAGGCCGGAGCCCAGGCTGGCGATGATGGCCAGCAGCAAGACCAGAATGAGAATTTTCATCGGATGTACTGATTCAGGTGACGTCCGCAAAGTATAACGTGAAGCGACTTCGACGATGACCACCGTTGAGACAAACACCCTGGTGCGACGACTGGTGCCGCCCGTAGCGGCCGTGCTGGCCATCAGCCTGTTTGTGTCGCTGGGCATGTGGCAACTCGATCGGGCCGCCGAAAAGGAAGCCCTGCAGGCGCTCTTCGAGTCGGGCGGCGGCTACAGTGACGTACAGGACGTTGAAGCGCCGGAGGCTTTCGAGCGACTGAAGACGCGGGGCAGCTATCTTGCCGACCGCCAGATCCTGATCGACAACATCGTCCGAAACGGTCGGCTCGGCTACTTCGTCATAACGCCGGTCGAAATCGCTCGCGGGCAGCCGCTCCTGCTGGTCAACCGCGGTTTCGTTGACCGGGCCGGATTCGATAACGGCAGCCTGGCGATCGATGCTGAACGCATCGAGATCCAGGGTCTGGCTGGAAACCTGCCGCGGGTAGGCATTCGCGGCGGAGCCGGCTTCGAAGCCTCCGGGAACGAATGGCCTCGGGTGGCGGTCTATCCAACCCTCGATGAGGTGGCGGCCGAGCTTGGCGCCGAGCTCCTGCCCTTCATTCTTCTGCTGGGGCCCGAAGAGCCCTCGGGCTTTGGCCGCGACTGGCAGCCCGTTCAATCCGGGCCCATGACCCACTATGGCTACGCCTTTCAGTGGTTTGCGATGGCCGTGGCCGTCGTCGTGATCGCAGTCTGGCAACTCCGGAAGCAAAGGAAGAACCCATGAGTACCGAACCTCGCGGTCGCGCCCAGCTCGCGCTTATCGCGGCGATATTTTTTGTGCCCCTGGCCGCGGCGGCATGGCTCTACTACGGCGGGCAAGGATTTCAACCGGCAGGCCGCACCAACGCGGGCCACCTCCTGCAGCCGATCATCAACGTCAATGATGAGCTGGCGGCGACCGGCGGCGCCCAGGTCACGGTCAGCGATCTGACCGGCGGCGCCAGCGAGGGAAACTGGGTCCTTGCGTATCGAAACCCGGGCGCCTGCGACGAGAACTGTGAGACGGCGTTGTATCGCATGAGGCAATCCCGGCTGATGCTGGGTCGCGATATGACACGGCTCGTGCGGGTTTTCTTGCATGGCGATATCTCGCCCGATAAAGTGCGGCTCGAGGCTGAGCATGATGGCCTCATAACAACAAGTAACAGCGGTCTGGATCGCATCCTGGACCGCAAGAGACCGACCGATCTGGCACCTGGGGGGTTGTACCTGATCGATCCGCTCGGCAACCTGGTGATGTATTTCGCCGCCGAGCTCCCGCCCGAGGCCATGGTAGAAGACATCGAGCATCTGCTCGACCTGTCCCGTATCGGCTGACTGGGGGAAACCATTGCGCACCGAAAGCCTGCAGAGCCCGCTTGACTGGCGAGACTATTACGAACTGACCAAGCCTCGCGTCGTCATGCTGATCGTGTTCACCGCGATCGTCGGCATGTTCCTCGCCGTCCCCGGATTTCCGCCGCTGATTGAGCTATTCGTCGGTTCTCTCGGTATCGGTCTGGCCGCCTCATCAGCCGCGGTCATCAACCACGTGCTCGATGCGCGCATTGACATCAATATGTCCCGAACCCGGACCCGCCCGGTCGCCCAAGGTCGCGTTTCGGATAACCAGGCCTTCCTGTTCGCTTTCATCCTGTGCGTCGCCGGAATGGCGATGCTCTGGTTTATCGTGAACCCGCTGACGGCGGTACTGACCTTCGCATCGCTCATCGGCTATGCCGTGGTCTATACGGTCTACCTGAAGCGGGCGACGCCGCAGAACATCGTGATTGGTGGCGCAGCCGGCGCGGCACCGCCGGTGCTCGGCTGGGCCGCAATTACCGGCGAGGTGCACAGTGATGCGCTGCTGCTGTTCCTGATTATCTTTATCTGGACACCACCGCATTTCTGGGCGCTGGCGATCGCCAAGAAAGAGGACTACGAGCGGGTCGATATCCCGATGCTGCCGGTCACTCACGGTGTCGAGTTCACCCGCCAGTACATTCTTTTCTACACCGTGCTGATGGTGCTGATCACGATCATGCCCTACCTGACCGGCATGAGCGGCCTGATTTATCTCGCGGCCTCAATCGGCCTCGGTTCGCGCTTCCTCTGGTACGCCATCAAGCTGCGCGGCGACGATGGAATGGAGCTGCCCATGCGCATGTTCCGTTACTCCATTACCTACCTGATGTTCCTGTTCGCCGCGCTGCTCATCGATCACTATTTCCATATCCGCTTCGCTCTCTAGGCGAGGCCTCCCGGCGTAAAGCGGTGCCGGCTGGACCGGCGTCGCGTTATGTCGCCTCAAATTCGGGCCCGGTTCTCATTTTGGGACCTCTTTTCTTGTAGTTCGCGGGTCGACTCCTAGACTTTCCGGAAGATAGCGACGCCGTGCCGGATGCGCGGCTGACCGTACCGGAGAACCACATGCTAGGAATCTCAGCGCGCCCTGGATTGGCCGTGTCTACGGCAATTCTCTGTATCGCTTCATCAGCCGCACTGGCTCAGCAGTCGGACCTCGAAGTCACGATGGACGTGATCGACGACCTGTCCGATATCGGCAGGAGCGGTTTCCTCACGGAGAGACCTGATGAGGCCTCGCTTTTCGAACTCGATCCCGGGACCGAAGAAGCCGATGAAGAAGCGAGGCGCAGCCTGTTCGAGCAGTTCACGGCGATGGACGGTGAGTTCCGCATTCATAACGAGGACGACGGATTCGAGACCGAGCCGGCAGAAGCGTCGTCGCGGCGTGCGTTCGAGACCGAAAGCGACTTCGACGAGGGTGAAGAGATTGAGCTCGACCTTATCGAAGAAATAGAAGACCCGGTTGACCCGGACCCGATGACCTGAGGGTTCCACGTCGATGAGTTTTTTGAGATCAACACTCCGGACCACAGCCCTCGGCGCCCTAATAGCCGCCGGCGTAACGGTGTCGTCAGCGCAGGCCCAGGCCCCGTCCGGCGAAGAGTCTTTCGCCGATGGCAACCGCCTGCATCGTGAGGAGCTCTACTGGGCAGCACTGTTGCGATATGAGCAGGCGGTCGATGCCGGTTTCAGTTCGCCCCTCCTGCACTACAACGTCGGTGTTACGCACTACCGCGCTCAGCAATACGATCGGGCAATGGAGGCTTTTGATCGGGCATCCGCTTCTCCCCGGTTAGCCCTGCTCGCGCGCTACAACCATGGGCTTGCGGCCTACGCCGCCGGCGACCAGAGAACGGCATTGCGGAAGTTTCGCGGCGTCCGCGACCAGGAGGAAAACCCGAAGCTGAGCCGGCTGGCGGAACGGGCGATCGATACCGTTCGCGAGGAAATAGTCGTCGTCGAGGTTCCGGAAGCCGTTGAGGAGCCCGAAGAACCGGTTCGCCGACTGGAACGAGAGCCGCGACCCTTCGCAGAGTATGCGGTTTACGCCAGCGCCGGCTTTGGCAGCGACGACAATGCCTATCGCACGCCGGAATCTCCCTACATAGACTTTCGCGACCCGGACCAGCCGGTGGTCGTCGACCCGGTCGTACAAAGCGGCTCGTTCGTTCCCGTTCGTCTTGGCGCGGTCTACCAGATCAACAGCTTCGAACATGAGTCCTTCTTCGCTCGTTATCGCGGCTTCGGCCGGTTCTACTCGGACGAAGAGCTGAAGAACGCGGACGAGTTCATCCAGGAACTGTCGGTCGGTACCGAGTATCGCAAGTCCCTGCAGAATCGCGACAACCAGGTATTCAGCGCGTTCACCTTCGCGCAGCATGAGGAAACCTTCTTCGATCCTGACGATGGCCTCGCGCCGGTCGTGGATGACGTCGACGTCGGCGACCGCTACAGCTACATTCGCTACGGACCGGAGATCTCAACCCGACAGGCCTGGGACCGGTTTGCCTTCCAGGTCTACGGCAAAGCGCAGCTCTGGAACTACGAGGACACCGAGGCGGTGCCTGAATACGATCACGAGTTTTTCCAGGTCGGTGCGAACGTCCAGTATCGCTTTACCAAGACATCGCTTATCCGGCTGACGGCAGAGGGATCGATGCGAAACTTCAGTGACCGGCCCTCGTTCAGCCTGGATGGCACCCAGCAGGTGACCAATCCGTCGGTCGAATACAACTACATCGACTACGGCATCCTGGCCCGGCAGCGCCTGACCGCAGGGCTCTGGTTCGGGGTCAAGTATGTGTTCACCCAAAGGCTCGATCAGTACGTTGGCTACTACGACTACACGCGCGACGGCTTCGGCGCCGAGATTCACTTTGAAGCGGGCAACAACTTTAGCCTGGACGTCGAAGGCGCCTATCGAATCTATAACTTCACCAATGCCTACGCCTTCCACAACCCGGCCGTCGACAGGCGGACGATGGAGACGGCATTCTGGCGCGTCAACATGCGCTATCAGATGCCTTGGAATCTGCGGCTCGTCGGCGATTACAGCTACAACGAAGTTGCCTCCAACGACGCTCGTATTGCCTACCAGCGGAGCATGTTCATGCTGAGCCTGGAATGGAATTACCAGTAGCCGATCGATTCGGTGTTTAACCCGCCACATCGCTGTGGTTTGATGGGTTTTGTGAAAGCCCGCCACCGAGTTCCGAGATGAGACAGCTGTTCGTTATCCTTTTTGTACTCGCTGCAGGACTGACCCTGCCGGTACAGGTATTTGCGCAGGAGTCCCCGGGCCGGGTGGAGCTGACCCCGTTTGCCGGATTCCGCTTTGGCGGCAGCTTCACGGATGACGAGAACGGCGCCGAGGCTGCCGTTGCCGATAGCGCTACGGCGGGCATCGCGCTGAATTTTCGTGACAGCGCGAATACCCAATGGGAAATCGTCTACGCGCGGCAGGCAACCGACGTCAACGTTCGTGACTTCGATTTCGGCGTACCGACAATTGATCTCGATATCGACGTTCTTCAGGTCGGTGGCACCTACATGTTCGACGGCGACCTGTTCCGCCCGTACCTTGCGGCGACCGTGGGCGGAACCCGGCTGTCACCCACCCTGGATGGTCTCGACAGCGACACGTTCTGGTCTTTCGGCATTGGCGGAGGCATGCAGTTCTTCCCCACCAGCCGGCTCGGACTGCGGCTGGAGGGGCGAATGTGGGGCACGTTGGTCGACTCCAGTACCAGCCTTTTCTGCCAGTCAGGTCCCGCCGGCGGTGGCTGCGCGATCGCCGTGCGCGGCGAAGGACTGTGGCAGTTCGAAACTCTCGCCGGGCTGGTTTTCCGCTTCTGATCCAGAGCGCCTCGAAGGCAATCACAAGACGTTGTCATCGCCCGCCAGCCTGATCGGCTCGCCGGCTACTCTGCTAGAATTGGCGTCCTTCCCGGGGCACATCGCGAGCCCCGCGCACAACCCCTGGCAGGACCCATGGACGTAACCCCGATTATCGAGCCGCTGAACGATGCGCAGCGGCAAGCCGTGACGGCCGAGGCCCGGCCGATGCTGGTCATCGCCGGCGCCGGCAGCGGCAAG
>CAZFVT010000201.1:0-6288 GCA_964522355.1 uncultured Woeseiaceae bacterium
CAATCAGCCGGAAGTGGCTATCGTTGGCGTGAATCGGGCGGTCGAACGCCCCGTCGTCATCAACGGACAGGTCGAAATCCGACTGATGATGAACCTGTCCTCATCGTTCGATCACCGCTTTGTCGACGGCTTTGACGCCGCGTCGATGATTCAGCAGATGAAGCAGAGACTCGAGCAGCCGGCAAAGCTCTTTATTCGGGACTAGGCATCCACGCTAGGCAGAATGCCGCTTACCGGAATCTGCTCCGGCTGTCGCCGCCTTGCCCTCGCGCTTGTCAACGGCCTTGACGACTTTTTTGGCGAGCGCCTTCCGATCCACCTGCATGTCGACACTGCCGTTAAGCTCGGCTCCGTCTTCCATGATGATTCGTCGGCAATGCAGGGTGCCGGTTACCGACGCGCTGCTGTGCAGGCGAATCCGCTCGTAGCCGTGGACATCGCCTTCGACGTTTCCGCGGACCTCTACTTCTTCCGCGTGCACTTCGCCTTCAACTCGCCCTTGCTTGCCGATGGTCAGGCGACGCTCTGTGCAGGTCACGGAGCCTTTGATCTGACCTTCGATGATCAGCGCTTCCTTGACGCGAATATCCCCTGTGAATTCGAGGCTTGGTCCGATGTAGGAAACACTGCGGGTGTTGGATTCACCTGCCGGGGCACTTTTGGCGGGACCGTCGACCGATGGTTCGATCTTCTCGGCGCCTTCTGGCAGGGTATCTTCGTTCTTCTTGAACATGATTCTGCGTCCTCCTTGAACGGTGCGTCCTGACACCGTTGCGGATTTTTCTTATTGGAGAGCCTTCAGCGGCCCTTTTCTTTTTTGCGGCTTTCCCCCGGACAAGCCGGGCTCAAAGTCCCGGTTGCCGAAGTTAAGCCTCATCCTGCATCAGCGACCGTCCAATAGGGGCGGATTTGACATATCCGCGAATTCTTATCGTCCTCAGGTCGGATTACGTGGCCCCGAGTCGCGCTTCGAACGTCGTCGTCGGGCTTCGCCGACTGCAGCAGCCTCAGGCAGCCCACTTTAGCTAACGCCCGGTTAAGGCAGGACAAAACGAGCCAATCTGGTACCTTTACGCCCCCAATACGACAGCGGACACGCGCAACTTGTCTCAACCACGCCCGACAACAAGGCCGACAAGCATCGGCAGGATGAAACGTCTGCTATGGCTGGCAGCCCTGCTCCCGGCCATCGTGCTGGGGCAGGACGACTCGCCGATACCGCAGCCGGGTCCGAACGGAAGCGTGTCGATCGAACAGATCGACATCGCCATCGCCGCCGTGGAAGCGCGAGAAGGGCTCGTTGCGGAAACCCAGAGCCTGATCATTGAGCAGCTTCGGGCAGCGCAGGCCCAGATTCGCAATCGCCTGGCTTCAGAGCAGGCGGCTGAAGACTTCGCCAGTGCACTGGAATCTGCGCCTCCTGAGACGGAAGCGATTAATGCTGCACTCGAGACGGCCGGCGATGAGGCACCGGCACCGAACACTCTTGGCATTGACGACGAGACACCGCTGGGCGAGCTGGAACGAGCTTTGGCGAGGAGCCGCGCAGACCTTTCGAGTGCGGAAACGGCCGTGGCCGATCTGCAGTCCCGATATTCAAGTGAGGAAAACAGACCCGAAGAGGCCCGGGCACGAATCGAGGAACTGCGCGGGCTGCGTAGCCAGCTCGAGTCGTCGCTGTCGGCCTCTCCTCCGCCCCAGGAAAACCCGCTGCTAACGGATGCTCGCCGGCTCGCCACCTCCCTGCGCTTAAGCGCGCGAACCGCTGAGCTCGCCATGCTCGATCAGGAGAACGCCAGCCACAGCGTACGCATAGCCCTGCTCGGGGCCCGCCTGGAGCAGGCTGAGAGCAATGCCGAGCGCCAGCGCGACATCGTCAGCATCTACCAGGAGGCCGTCAATACGGCGCGCCTGGGCGACGTGGCGCAGCTACTCCGCCTTGCCGCCGAGGAAGCCCGCGCGGTCGAAGATCAGCATCCGGCCATTCAGAACCTGGCGCAGGAGAACGTCGCGCTGGTGGCCGAGTTGCCAGAGATCGTGTCATCGATCCGACGGGTAACGACCGAACTTGGCGTCATCGAGGACCAGAGCCGGCGCATCGGCGGCATGCTGGACCTCTCCAGGCAGCGACTTGAGATCGGTGGCATGGACAAGGCCATCGGCAACCTGTTCTTCGAAGAGCGACGCAACCTGCCACAGGTATCGCAATACCGGCAGCAGGTGCGCGAGCAGCGTCAGACGCTCACGGACATTGGCCTTGCCCAGGTCAGAATCATCGAGCGGCAGCGCGCGCTCCGCGCGCCGGACGAACGGATCGATGCGCTGCTCGACGAGCTTAGGAACGATGGCATTGTTGAGACTGAAATCGCCGCGTCCCGCGACACCGTCGAGAGCCTGATCCAGTCGCGTCGCGACATCCTGTCGCAGATGTCGTCGACCTATACCACCTACCTGCGGGCCCTGGGCGACCTGGACAGTGCGCAGCGGAATCTCCTGGAAGCAGCCGACAACTACAAGAATTTCCTCGACAAGTACCTGCTGTGGATTCCGAACGCGGATGTCGTGGGCCTGAAGACGCTCAAGGACCTCGTGCCGTCGATTGCCTGGGTCGTGTCGCCCTCGCTGTGGCTCGAAGCGGTTAACACGCTACCGACGGCCGTTCAGCGCTACGCCGTGCAGACCATCGTCAGCCTGTTACTGATATTTGCGATTATTCTGTCGCGGCCATGGTTGAAGCGGCAGGCTCGGACAATCAGCACGCAGGTCGGCCACCTTTCGACGGACAAGATCGGCCTGACGCTGAAGGCGCTCGCAATTGCGTTCGTCGTTGCGGTGCCGATTCCCTTCTTCCTTTGGCTGGTCGGCTGGGAGCTGCAGGGCGCCTCGGAAGGTAACGCTTTCCCGGTTGCCGTTTCGGCCGCCCTGCTGTCCATAGCCCCGTTCATGTACAACGTGCGCGTGCTGAGGTTACTCAGCGTCAAGGACGGCGTTTTCTCGAAGCACTTCGGTTGGGACGATGACATGCTCGCCATCATCCGTCGTCAGCTAGACGTCCTGATGGTCATCGCCGTGCCTGTCGCATTTGTCACAGTGCTGGCCTACCAAGCACCCACCGGCGAAGTCAGGGACAGCTTTGGCCGCCTGGGATTCGTTGCGCTGATGTCCGTGTTCGCTTACGTACTTCAGTCAATCAGCCACCCGCTTAACGGTGTGATGAAAGATCACTACGAGGCCCAGCCAGACCAGTTCGCTTCGCGATTACGCTGGGTCTGGCACGTGCTGGCCTTCGGCACGCCGCTGCTTCTCGCGTTCCTGGCGCTCGCGGGATTCCTGTATACATCGGGCACATTACTGACGGGAAGGCTCATAGAAACCATCTGGCTGCTCCTCGCCGTCCTGGTCGCAAACCAGGTCGTCCTTCGCTGGCTGGCCCTGGCACGACGCAGGCTGGCTTTCGAACGCGCCATAGAAGCGCGAGCCAAGCGCGAGGCGGAGCGGGAAAAGGAACAGCTGGGCGAGACGGACCCAGCGGACGACGAGGCTGAACTGCTGCCCCAGGTTGAGCGAACGCCGGTGGACCTGGATCAGGTTGACCAGCAAACCCGTCGCCTGTTGAGCTCCGGGCTGTTTGTCGTCGCGGTGCTCGGCAGCCTTGGGATCTGGTCCGAAATGCTGCCGGTATTCTCCCTGTTCAACGAGGTCAACCTGTGGAATGAGACGATTCCGGTCGACGGTATCCAAACCCAGGGTCCGGTAACCCTGACCGACCTCCTGCTCGCCATCGCCGCAGCCATCATTACATGGATTGCCTCTCGCAACCTGCCAGGTCTGCTCGAGATCGCCGTACTGCGGCACCTGGAGCTGCAGCCCGGCAGCCGCTACACGATCGTCACGCTGGTCCGCTACGCCGTGGTTACCGCCGGCCTGATTTTTGCGCTGAACACGATAGGCTGGAACTGGTCGCGCATCCAGTGGCTGGCCGCCGGCCTCACGGTCGGGCTGGGCTTCGGTTTGCAGGAGATCGTCGCGAACTTTGTATCAGGGCTGATCATTCTGTTTGAGAGGCCGGTTCGCGTCGGCGATACCGTTACCGTTGGCCAGCTGACCGGCAATGTGTCGAAGGTCCGCATCCGCGCAACGACCATCACCGACTGGGATCGCAAGGAGATCATCGTTCCCAACAAAGCGTTCATCACCGACCAGGTGATCAACTGGACGCTCTCGGATCCGATTACGCGCCTGACGATTGACGTCGGCGTGTCATATAGCTCGGACGTCGTACTCGCGCAGAAAGTGATCGAAGACGCGCTCAAGAAACAGCCACTCATTCTCGAGGAACCGGCGCCGGCGGTGTACTTCATGGGCTTCAGCGACTCTTCGCTGGACTTCAAGATCTACGTCTATGCCCGTCAGCTGGCCGACCGATTCCCGATCTTCCATGCCGTGCACCAGGACGTCTTGCAGGCGCTGCGTGACAACGGCATCGAGATTCCCTTCCCGCAGCGCGACCTGCATATTCGTTCAGCGATCCCGGAGCTCCATCAACCGACCAAGGATGATAGCTAGCATGCCAGCCAGGCTCACGAAGCCGGCCGAGCACGGTCTGGCCCATCCTGCCTTGAAATGCCAATGCTTCAGCGTTCAACAACGGATTGTGGCCGCGGCTCTCCCACTGCTGCTGATGATTGCTACGCCCTCTTCCGCCCAGGATGGCGCTTTCGACGTACCCGCAGGAGACCTCGCCGACTTGATCGGCGACGGGGGCGTGTCCATTCAAGACGGAGCCGACTCCGGCGGCGCGCTTAGGCGATTCTCACAGAAATGGCCCAGCGACCTCGTGGTCGCCCCCGTTCCGGGTCGCTCACCGCAGGTTGGCTGGTCGCTTGCGCTTGGAGCAGGCTACTTTCTTGATTCCGGCAGTGAGGAAAACGATGTGTCGCCGTCCATTCTCGGCGGCTTCGCCTGGTTCGCCGAGAACGACAGTTATGCCTACGGTGTCGGCGGTAACCTGCACCTGTTCGACGACAAGATGCGCGTGCAGTTTGGCGCGGGCTATCTCGATGTTCGCTACGACTACTACGGCATCGGCGATGACAATGATCTGGATATTGCTATCGAGGTCCTGCAGGAAGCGCCGCTCTACTACACCTCCGCCTCCTGGAGGATCTGGCGGCAGCTCTATGTAGGTCTCGGCTACCTCGGCGGTAAGGTCGACACGAGCGTGGACCTGGGCCTCGACCTGCCGGACATCACCAGTCCGGTGGTACGACTCGACATGGGGGCGATCACTATCCCGATCGTCTACGACTCTCGAGACCACGAGCAGTTTCCCAGGAACGGCTGGATGATCACCGGTCGACAGGTCCTGCATCGGAAAGACGCTGGCAGTGACTTCAACGCCGAGACCTTTATGTTCAGCGCCAACAAATACGTCCCCGTTCGCGAGGGCGACGTGCTCGCGTTTCGCGGTTATTTCCGCACGACCAGCAGCGGCGCACCGTTTTTCGTTCAGAGCACCTTCGGCGGCAAGAGTGACCTTCGTGGCTATCCTTCCGGACGTTTTCGCGACCGAATGATGTACGCGCTGCAGGGCGAGTACCGCTGGCAGTTCAACAATCGCTGGATTTTCACGGGCTTCGCCGGTTTCGGTGAGGTAGCTCCCGATTTCGATTCGTTCGGCGAAGACGTTCTGCCCGCGGTCGGTGTCGGTGCCCGATTCGTCGTCTCTGACAAGCACCGGGTTGCGCTGTCCTTCGACGTTGCAACCGGCCAGGAAGGCACGGAATACTACTTTGGCGTCGGCGAATCGTTCTAGAAATCCAATCGGATCGATCACCTACCGACGCGATGTTTGAAATACCGCGGCTCCATCGAAGGTCTCTATGAAGCCTCGTCAACGGATAGACGCACAAGGAAACGGCAATCATGAGCGACAACGGCTACACGCCCCCGGAGGTATGGACCTGGGAGAAGGAAAACGGCGGACAGTTTGCGGGCATCAATCGTCCTGTCGCGGGAGCGCGCACCGAACGGGCCCTGCCGGTCGGCGAACATGACCTGCGGCTCTACTCGCTGGCGACGCCGAACGGTGTCAAGGTCAACATCATGCTCGAAGAGCTGCTTGAGGCTGGCCACGCCGGCGCCGAATACGACGCTTGGCCGATTGACATTGGCGACGGCGACCAGTTCGGCAGCGGCTTCGTGGCCATCAATCCCAACTCAAAGATCCCGGCCCTGGTCGACCGGAGCGTTGACCCGGAGCTCGCCATTTTCGAATCGGGCTCGATC
>CAZFVT010000202.1:0-4454 GCA_964522355.1 uncultured Woeseiaceae bacterium
ATGTACGCCGGCAACCACATCGAGCCCGGTACGTTCGGCGTGCTTTTCGCAGAAGGCCCGCGTCCTGGCCTCGTCCCGACCCCAGACGACAACCTGCTCGATCTGGCGAACGGCCGCTATTGCATCAATGTGAGTGGCGGCCTGCACGCCGGTACCGAAAATACCGTGAGTACACGCCTCAGCCCGGGACAACTCCCGGGTCGCCAGGCCCGAGGCGGCAGCGGTGCGAATGGCCGTTACCGACGCCCCGTCAATCAGCCCGACCAGCTCCCCGTTGTCGAAATCGAACAACGCAACGAAGCCCTGGATTGCCGGCAGCCCCTTTGCAGGATTGTCCGGATGCAGGCTGATGATCTTGGCGCCGTAGACGTCAAGGCCCTTCGCGGAACCCGGCATGAGACCCAGCGTGCCGCTGTCGTCATAGAGCGGTGCAAAGAGCCTGGGCGGCGCAGATACATCGCCCCGTGAAACCGCGCGCATGGCCGTATCGAGAACGCCAATACACGCCGGCATGGTCAGGAGCTGCCTGACGGTATCGGCGTCCGCGACAGTTATCCCCATAGCGACACCCGGGATCGGGTATCAGGCGAGCTTGTCTTCGAACAGCGCGAGCAACCGGCCCCAGGCGCGTTCTGCCTGGGCTTCGTGATAGACCGCGGAATCCGGCGGACACCATCCGTGCAGAGTGCTCTCGTAGACTTCGATCTCGGCCGCAACACCGGCGTCGTCGAAGGCCTGCCGCAGCAGAACCTTGTCCTCCGGATCGCGCTCGTCGTCGTTCTCTGCGATGGCGATCAGGAAACCGGCATCCGGGCTCATCTCTTTAACCAGCAGGTGCGGGCTGTCACCCTGGTCGGTTGCGAGCCCGCCGCCGTGGAATGAGCCACCGGCGGCAACTCGCTCAGGAATCGCGGCAGCGAGACGCATGACGTAGGAGCCGGTCATGCAATAACCCGTCGTGCCAATCATGCGGTTCGTATCGACCGCATCCTGCTCGTCGAGCCAGGCAACAAACGCACGGCCGTCGGAGACGCAGGTCTCAGGTGACAAGGATCGAGCGTGTGGCATCAGGAGATCGCGAATACCGGGGTCACGGAACGTTTTGCCGTCAGGAACAATCTGGCCTTCATGGGTGCGGTAGTAGGGGTTAACGACCAGCACCGAGTAGCCGGACTCGGCAAGCCGTTTGCCCATCGCGCGAAACGCCGGGCGGATGCTGACGATATCGGGCCAGACGATGACCGCCGCATGCGCACCTTCGCTGGGATGCACGAAGTAGCAGTCGGCCATGCCGTCAGGCGTGGGCACCTTCACGTCCTGTTCGACGACATCCACGGCATTGGCAACGGGCGGCAACATGAAGTTCAGCGCCATGCCGGCACCGGCCATCGTGAACTGGCGGCGGGTAAGCCCGTGTTTCGCCAGGTAGGCCTCAACATCTCTGTTGGTCATCTCGTCGCACATAGCTCGCTCCTCGTCGCAATTCACTGAAGGACAATGAATATACAGGCTGGCTTGCCTCATGTGCGGTTCTTCGCTGCCAGAAATCAATGAGTTGCGAAAACCCGGTCCACGAAGCGCAACTTGCAGGCGCGAGATTGGGCTATAGTGAGGACAACCCTGCAGTCTTACAGGGCATGGAACGCACAAGGCTGGTGACACTATGAAAAGATTCGCCGCGCTCATTGCCACCCTGAGCATTATCGGAGCTGGCGACGCCGCCGCGCAGGCGGCAGACGAAGACGACAAGAACAAGGAAAACGAGGACACCGTCTACGCCGATGACGAGTCCGTGCCTTCTGAAAAGTGCCTGCGACCGAAGATGATCAAGGCAACCCACGTGATCGACGATCGCAACATCCTGTTCGTGATGCGCGACAACAAAATCTATCGAAACGTTTTGCCGCGCAAGTGCAGGGACCTGGCACGTGCCGGGGCTTTTTCCTACCAGACGACCTACGGACGAATCTGCGACATCGACCGCATCTCCGTGGGCGGCATGTCGGGCGGCCTGGGCAGCGGACGGGAATGCCGGCTCGGCCCATTCTATCCGGTGACCATTGAGGAGATCCGGGCATTGGCCCGCGAAGCTCAGATGACCCGGGAAGTCGAAGGCGAATCGAATTAGCTGACGCCGCGCCGCGCCTTGAACGATCGAACACCCGCTATCTGGGTTGACGCCGACGCCTGCCCCGGCGTCGTCAAGGAAATCCTGTTCCGAGCCGCCGAGCGGACCGGCATACCCCTGACCCTGGTCGCCAACCAGGCGCTGCGAGTACCCAAGGCATCCAATATCCGAAGTCTGCAGGTTCCTCAGGGATTCGACGTGGCCGACAACGAGATTGTTCGTCGCGTTGAGTCAGGCGATCTTGTGATTACCGCAGACCTGCCCCTCGCCGCGGAAGTTATCGGCAAGGGCGGCCACGCAATCGATCCACGCGGAGAAACGCTCAACGCCGAGAACATCGGCGCGAAGCTCAATATGCGCGACTTCATGGACACCCTGCGCTCGAGTGCCGTGGAAATGGGTGGTGGGCCATCGGCGTATAGCCAGCGCGACAAACAGACGTTTGCCAACAGCCTGGACCGTTTCCTGGCGAGGATGACGGACTAGCGCGGACTGGGGCCGGAGATCGGTCGGGGGGAAGGTGCCGGAGCGAGTGCAGGCCGCGGACCCGGGCCGGGGCCGAGCGACAGCGGCAGTGCCTGGCTGCGCGCTACGCGAGCCGCATGCTCACCCGAATTGATGCTGGCCGGGCGCTGGCCGAGGAGATCGTTCTCCGCCAGCGCGTTGTACTGCTGTCGATAGGACGGCGGCAGAGGCCGCTGCGGTGGAAACTGGGGCGGAAACAGCGGCGGGCGGAAAAGCGGATTTCGAAACCCGTAGAGATAGGGTGACTGGCGGTTCGGATCCGTCAGGTAAATGTTGATCTCCCGCTGGCGCTTTTCGGCGCGCTCCGCGCGTTCCTTTTCGACCTCAGCAAAGCGTGCGGTGCTGCGCTGCGCCTGGTTCATGACGTTGTTCGGGTCTTCCGCCGGATCGTAGCCGGGCGGATTCCGATCCTGAACGACGAGGCGCTCAACGTCGTCCTGCATCGTGTCTGGCAGGGTATCGCTGAAATGCACCACGCCGTCCGCGTCGACCCATCGGTAAACCTCAGCGGCCGGGGCTGATACCGACATTGCCAGCAGCAGGATCATTGTCAGGCGCGTTTTCAAATGCCTCTCCGGGCTTAATGCATACCTTAGTAATATCGACTATCTGCGACGGGTCAAGTTTCCTGAATCACGGCCCGCCAATACATCGGCGACGGGGTCGTCACATTGACATAACGTGGGAGCAAACATGGCCGGAACGACCGTTACTTTCCCGAATGCCGAGGGGCACACCCTGACCGGCATTCTCGACTTGCCCGGCGGTACGCCGCGCGCATCGGCATTGTTCGCACATTGCTTTACCTGCTCCAAGGACATCAAGGCGGCGAGCCGTATCGCCAGTGCGCTTACGGCCCAGGGCATCGCCGTGTTGCGCTTTGACTTCACCGGCCTCGGCCAGAGTGGCGGAGACTTTGCCGACAGCAACTTCTCGACCAATATTTCCGACCTGCTGGATGCCGCCCAGTGGCTGGCTGACGAGGTCGGCGGCCCGGATCTCCTGGTCGGTCACTCACTCGGCGGCACGGCGGTGCTGGCTGCTGCCAGCGAGATTCCCTCCTCGGTGGCCGTTGCGACCATTGGTTCACCCTCGGCACCTGCACATCTCCGGCACATGCTGAGCGACTCGGAGGAGACCATCCTCAAGGGAGGCGAGGCCGTCGTGCAGCTTGGCGGACGCCCGTTCACCCTGCGCAGGCAGTTTGTCGAAGACCTCGACCGCCATGACATACCGTCAACGGTTGGCCAGCTCCGCAAACCACTCATGATTTTCCACGCGCCGCTGGACGACATCGTCGAAGTCGAAAACGCCAGCGAGCTGTTTCTTGCCGCCAAACATCCGAAGTCCTTCGTCAGCCTGGATGACGCCGATCACCTGCTGTCGCGCGAGCGCGATGCCCGCTACGTTGGCGAGGTGCTGTCCGCCTGGGCCAGCCGCTACCTGCCGGGCACCGAGACAAGCACGGGCGACGCCTTGGGCGACCCCGGGGTAACCGTCGCAACAACGCCGGCCGGAGGATTCCGCACGGACATCGTTGCGGCCGGGCACGCTTTGACCGCAGACGAGCCCGCCTCCGTTGGCGGCAGCAACTTAGGGCCTTCCCCGTATGACCTGCTAAGCGCGGCGCTCGCCAGCTGCACGACCATGACCCTGCAGATGTATGCCCGGCTAAAGAAGATTGATCTCAAGTCGGTCAGTGTGGCCGTCCGGCACAACAAGGTGCATGCCGCCGACTGCGAGGACTGCGAAACCCGGGAGGGCAAGGTCGACGAATTCCAGCGTGACCTGACCCTGACAG
>CAZFVT010000202.1:4488-6270 GCA_964522355.1 uncultured Woeseiaceae bacterium
CGACAAATGCCCGGTGCATCGCACCCTGCACAGCGAGGTAAAGGTAAGAACGCGTTTGCTGGACGACGCCTGAGCGAAACCGCTTGTCGACTAGCTGTGTGACCAGTTGTCCGGGTCGTCTGAATCGCCGGGAGACAGTCCGATGATGTCGCCCTCGGTGTTGATGCCAAGACCCAATACGGTCCGGTTGGCGTAGGCGAAGTATGCCGTGACCTGGTTAATCTCAAGAATCTCGCCGTCGTCGAAACCGGCCGAGCGGAGCTCCTCGAGATCGCTCGCGGTGATCTCGGCCGGCGCGGTCGAAAGCCTGGCCGCATAGTTGAGGCCGGCGAGCTCACGCCCGTCAAAAGCATCGCCCGGGCTCTGGTTCTTCAGGGCGGCGCCAACGACGTCGCTGCGTTCCGGGTCGGCCAGGAGCCGCGTCATGCCGGCAAGATGATGATCAAAACAGTAATCGCAGGCGTTCAGCCGGCTGACATACACGCCGATCGCCTCGAGATACCACTTCGGAAGCTGGTTCGCACTGTTGTGCAGCACATGCTTGTACAGGCTCATGTGCCCTTCCATCGTATGCGGTCGCAGGCTGTGCGCCAGCATGATGTTGTCGACGTTGTTGTTCGGGCCGGTTATGCGCTCGTAGAGCTTGCGAAGCTTCCCCGTTGCCGCCTCGAAGGAAATGGTCCTGATCCACATCAGGCCGGGTTCATCGCGTCATAGAGGCTGGAAGCAAAAATCAGCACGATGCCGATCGGTGCCACGTAGCGCATCAGGAAGCGCCAGCTTGAGAACAGCGGACCATCGTTCAGGTTGAGCGTCTGCTTCGCAATGTCACTGGTAACGAACCAGCCGATGAAGACGGCATAGAGCATGGCCCCCAGCGGCATCAGGAAATTGGTGACCGCAAAGTCGAGCACGTCAAACGGCGTCATGCTGGCAAACCGGGCCACGCCGGTGGCGGCCAGCGGCCGTGCGTCCGACATGAAGTTGAACGACCCCAGGGTGATGAAGCCGACGAAGAAGATAATGATGCCGACGATGACGGCCGCCTTCGGTCGGCTCCAGCCGGCCTTCTCCGAGAAGCGGCTGACGCTGACCTCGAGCATGGAAATCGAGGACGACAGGGCGGCGCAGAACACCAGGGTAAAGAACACGGCGCCGATGATGTTGCCCGCCGGCATCTTGCCGAATGCGGCCGACAGGGTGACAAAGATCAGTCCGGGGCCCTGCCCGGGATCGAGGTCGTAGGCGAAGACGATCGGGAAGATCATCAGGCCGGCGAGCAACGCAACGCAGGTATCGCCGATCGCGATCACGATCGATGAACGAACGATGTCCGCGTTCTTCGGCAGGTAAGCCGCATAGGTCAGGATCGTTCCGACACCGACGTTCACCGAGAAGAACGCCTGGCCGAACGCCGACAGCGCAACCTGCGGATTGATCTTCGAGAAATCCGGGCGGAAAAGGTAAGCAAGCGCCTCCATGAATTCCCCGGCCACCATGCCGTAGAGCACAAGACCGACCAGCATCACAAAGAGCGCCGGCATCATCAGCATGATCGCCTTCTCGATGCCGCCCTTGATGCCGCGGGCGACAATGAAGATCGTCAGGCTCATAAACACCGCGTGCCAGCCCGTCAGCACCATCGGGCTTTCGAGGAACAGGCCGAATTGCTCGCCAACCTCGGCGGTCGTCAGGTCAGTGAAGGTCCCGGCCAGCGTCTTGAACACATAGGCGATCGACCAGCCGGCGATGACGCTGAAGAAGCTGAGCACGAAGAACACG
>CAZFVT010000203.1:0-6208 GCA_964522355.1 uncultured Woeseiaceae bacterium
AGCGGATGACCTGCGACAGAAAATCTTCGCTCATGATCGCGTCGCCGTGCTGTTCCTGTTCGGCGATGACCTGCAGCAGAATCGGGCGGGTGATGTCATCGCCGCTTTTCTTGTCGATGACCGTGAACTCGGTTTTGTTCAGAACCAGCGCCTTGACGTCGGCCAGGGTGATGTAGCGGCTTTCTTCCGTATCGTACAGCCGACGATTCGGATACTTCTTGATGACGCGCGGCTCGCTCATAGTCCGTATTTGCCCGTTTCTAGCAGCCGCCGGGGAGCTCGCCGCCGGGACCGGGTGTGCATTTTTGCCAGCAACGATAGCCGAATTCCGGGCTCAACAGTAGTGTTGCATCGCAATATTTCGTCGCCCCTCGAGACGGGACATCGACCAGTTTTCCTGTGACCACTGCCAGATTTCGGCGAGCGGCGCGGTCTCAAGAGCAGACGGCGGCCTTTGCCCCAGCGCGTCCAGTGCCCGGCAGAGCGTTTCGCTGGCTTCCGCCGCGCGGATGGGCGGTGCTCCGGTCAGCTTGCTGAGCTTGCTGCCGTCGTCGTGTTCGACCACGGGTATGTGGGCGTAGCTCGGTGTCGATAACCCGAGAATCTGCTGCAGGTGTACCTGCCGCGGCGTTGAATCTAGCAGGTCGATGCCGCGGACAACGTCCGTGACGCCCTGCAGCACGTCGTCGATGACGACGGCCAGCTGGTAGGCGACCAGCTTGTCACGACGTTCAATAATGAAGTCTCCTGATTCGGATTCCAGTCGCTGCTGGTAATGGCCTTGCAGCCGGTCGTCGATGACGATTGGTTCGTCATGCGTCCTCACCCGAATCGCAAACTCTTCGGCGCTGCTGCCCTCGCGACAGGTGCCGGGATAGATCGGGCCCAACGGACCTCTTGGGGCGTTTGCGGGATCTTTTCGCGAGCAGCCGCAGCGGTAGGCGAGGCCCTCATCCTGCAGTTGTCGGATGGCATCCCGGTGCGCCGGTTCCGTACGGCTCTGGTAGATGACCGGTCCGTCCCACTCAAACTGGTAGGCTTCGAGGATGCGAAGAATCTCTTCGTCGGCGCCGTCCTGTTCCCGGGGCGGGTCGATATCCTCGATGCGCAGCAGCCACTGGCCGCCGTGGCGGCGCGCTTCCAGATAGCTTGCGACGGCGGCTAGCAGAGAGCCGAAATGCAGGGGACCGGTTGGGGACGGCGCGAAGCGGCCAACGTAATTATCCGCGGCAGGTTCCCGGGGCACGAGCGGTCCGAGGTAGCAACGCCCGCGATCAGCGGGCGCTCCGATTACCGGTAACGATCATCCCGATCGCGATACTGTCGCTCGGCCATTTCGCGTCGTTCCTGGGCTTCGAGGCAAAGCGTGGCCACCGGTCGGGCTTCGAGTCGCTTGAGACCGATTTCCTCGCCCGTTTCCTCGCAGTAGCCATAGCTGCCGTCTTCGATGCGTCCCAGCGCCGAGTTGATCTTCCGCAGCAGCTTTCGTTCGCGGTCGCGGGTGCGAAGCTCGAGGCCGAACTCGGATTCCTGGGTGGCTCGGTCGCTCGGGTCCGGGAAGTTCGCCGCCTCGTCCTGCATGTGGTGAACAGTGCGGTCGACCTCGTTCATGAGCTCGTGCTTCCACGCTGAGAGGATCGCTTCGAAGTGATCGAGCTGGTCCTGGCTCATGTACTCTTCGCCGCGGGCGGGCTTGTAAGGTTCGATCCCGTGGATCGGGCCGGATAGAACGTCCGTACGCGCGCGCATCGCCGGCGGGCGGCGTCGCACGACTTTCTTCTTCGCGACCTTCTTCTTTGCAACCTTCTTGGGCGCGGCCTTTTTGGCAGGAGCCTTCTTCGCTGCCGCCTTCTTCGGCGCAGCCTTTTTCTTGGAAACCTTCTTGGCGACTTTTTTCTTCGCCACCTTCTTCTTGATTACCTTCTTTTTGGCAACCTTTTTCTTGGCAGCTTTTTTCGCGACCTTTTTCTTCGCGACTTTCTTCTTTGAGAGCTTTTTCTTCGATGCCTTCTTGGCGACCTTTTTCTTTGCCACTTTCTTCCTTGCTACCTTTTTCTTGGAGGGTTTCCTGGATGCCGCTTTCCTGGCGACCTTTTTCTTGCTGGCCGCCTTTTTCCTGCTCGCCGGCGCCTTCTTGCGCGCAGCCGTTTTTTTCTTCGAGATTTTCTTTCGTTTCTTGCTAGCAGTCTTCTTAGCGGGCATCCGTGACTCCTGCCGATCTCAGAAAAGGCCGGCATTATACATGCCTCCGGGACGCATGGAAGCGCTAAATTTCCCCTGCCGGAACCGGCACTTCCGCGCATTGCCGGGGCTTGCAAATGGCGGCTGAAACGGCCCGTCTCACGATAGTTTCGCAAGGACGGGGCGCATCGCGAGAGCGGTGTGATTCGGCCGTTTTCGGCCACCCTGCGATGGACGGAGTGGATTTGATTCCGGTTCGTCTTATCGGGATATTTACATTACACTTCGGGGCTTCATTGGGCGAAACCAACCTGTCAATCTGATGCGTCTCAGCAAAATCAAGCTTGCTGGATTCAAGTCGTTTGTGGATCCAACAACCGTCTCTTTCCCAACCAACCTGGTCGGCGTCGTCGGTCCTAACGGTTGCGGAAAGTCGAACACGATCGATGCCGTCCGCTGGGTGATGGGTGAAAGCTCGGCGAGCCGCCTGCGTGGCGACTCCATCACTGACGTCATTTTTAACGGCTCGAGCGCCAGGAAGCCGGTCGGCGCCGCGTCGGTTGAGCTGCATTTCGACAACAGCGACTCCACCCTGGACGGGCAGTACGCCAAGTATGCAGAGATTGCGATCCGTCGAGAGGTTTCGCGCGACGGCATCTCCAGCTACTACCTGAACGGCACCAAGTGTCGCCGCAAGGACATCACCAACGTCTTCCTCGGTACCGGGCTGGGGCCGCGCAGCTATTCGATTATCGAGCAGGGCATGATCTCCCGGCTTATCGAGGCCAAGCCGGAAGAAATGCGCGTCTTCATTGAAGAGGCGGCAGGCATCTCGAAATACAAAGAGCGACGCCGGGAAACCTCGAATCGCATCAAGCATACGAAAGAAAACATCGAGCGCCTGATGGACGTGCTCGACGAGGTGGAAAAGCAGATCAAGCACCTCGACCGGCAGGCCAAGCAGGCCGAGCGCTACGGCAAAATGAAAGCTGAAGAGCGGAAGCTGGCCGCCGAGTTGCTCGCACTTCGTTTGCAGGCGCTCGACGTCAGCATCAGCGGTGCAGCCTCGCTGATGGGCGAAAAGCAGACGGCGCTGGAATCCGTCATCGCCGAGCAGCGCAGACTTGAAGCGCAGCTCGAAAAATCGCGCGCCGAGCAAACCGAGCGCAGCGATGTGTTCAATGAAGTCCAGGCACGCTACTACAAGGCCGGTTCTGAAATCGCTCGCCTGGAGCAGGCCATCGAGCACGCCCACGAGCTGCGTGAGCGGCAGCAGAGCGATCTTCAGCAGGCGGTCCAGAGCGCCAGGGAAATCGCCGATCATATAGATAAGGACCAGAGCGAGATCGCCCAGCTCGAAATGACGCTGAGCGAACTGGTTCCCGGCCTGGAGCAGGCCCGGCACCAGGAATCGACCTCCCAGGAATCGCTCGATCGCGCCGAGTCGGCGCTTGCGGACTGGCAGGAGCGCTGGGATTCAAGCTCTCGTGAACACAACGATGCCGAACAGCAGCGCGGCGTGGAAACGACCCGCGTCGAGCAGCTCGAGTCGCGGCTGCAAAGCCTGGCCGAACGGCAGCGAAAGCTCGACGAAGCGGGGAGCGATGACGATCCGGCCGCGCTGGCGGAGGCCGTTGACGAGTTGACCGCTGACGAACAGCGTCGACGACAGACGCGGGACGACTTTGAGGCGGCGATCGATGACGTCAACGTCCAGATCGACAAGCTGCGGGAACAGGACATCAAGCTGTCCGGGCTGGTCGAGGAAAGGGTGACGGCCCTGCGCGCCGAGGAGTCCAAAGTGGCCTCGCTCGATGCCGTGCAAAAGGCCGCAATCGGCGAGGGCAACGAGAGCATCCAGAGCTGGCTGGAATCTGCCGGCATCGGCGATGCGGCTCGGCTCGCCCAGTCGCTGGACGTTGAAGATGGCTGGCAGCGCGCGGTCGAGACCGTTCTCGGCAACTACCTGCAGGCCGTCTGCGTGTCAGACGTTACGTCGGCACTCGAGAGCCTGGGTAACCTGGAAGCCGGCGAGCTGATGCTGCTCGACACCAGCATTGATGACAGCCCCGCCGCAATCTCCGAGCTCACGCTCGCCTCCAAGGTACACAAGGCGCCCGCCGCGATATTCCAGGTTCTCAGCAACGTCCACGTTGCAGAGTCGATGGATGCCGCGCGAACCCTGCAGGCTCAATTGAAGGACGGCGAGTCTGTTATCACCGCCGACGGCGTCTGGCTGAGTCGATCGTGGTTGCGGGTCAAGCGCGAAACGGACAGCACGGGAAGCGTGCTTGGGCGCGAACATGAACTTCGCAAGCTTCGCGAGGAGGTGCGCGAACTGCGGGCAAGCCTCGAAAGCGCCAAGAAACTCCAGAATGACGGCCGGGCACGGCTCGGCCAGCTCGAAGACCGTCGCGAGAAGCTCCAGCGCGAGGCCTCGGTTTTGCTCACTGAATATTCGGAGGTTAAAGCCAATCTCGAATCTGCCCGCTACCAGCTGGAGCAGGCAGAGGCCCGCCGCCGGGAGGTCGCTGAGGATCGTCGCCAGATCGAGTCGGAGAAAGAAGCTGCGGAATCGCAGCTGACCGCATCGCGGCAGAACCTGCAGCAGGCGGTTGCCCGTCTCGAGGGATTCTCGGGAAGGCGTGAAGCCCTGGAATCGCAGCGCATGGAGCTGCGTGAGGAACTTGCGCGAGTGCGCGAGCAGGCGAACGAAGATCGACGTGCCGCGCAGGATATGGCGATTCAGTTCGAGAGCCGCAAGAGCTCGAAGGAGTCAGCGGCCCAGAACCTTGCCCGGATGCGCAACCAGTTCGAACAGTATGGCCGTCGCCAGGAAGAGATTCGGCTGCAGCTTCAGCGCGGTGAAGCTCCGCTCGCCGACCAGCAGGACAGCCTTGAGCATCTGCTGGAATCTCGCGTGGATATTGAGGGCGAACTCGGTGCGGCACGTCGCCAGGTGGAAGACGTCGAATCCAGCCTGAGAGATCTTGACCAGCAGCGCATGCAGATAGATCAGAAGACCCAGGAGGCGCGTGCCGCCGTGGGTGAGGCAAACCTCGCCCTGCGCGAGCTGCGCGTCCGACGCGAGGGCATCGCAGAGCAGTTCGAGAAGACGGAGAACAACCTCGAGTCGATGCTGGAAGGGATGGAAGAGGGCGCCGAGATCGACGCCTGGGAAGAACGCCTGACCCGCATTCGTACGCGAATCGACCGGCTCGGTCCGATCAACCTTGCAGCTATTGATGAGTTCAAGGAACAGTCCGAGCGCAAGGAATACCTGGATTCACAGCTCGCTGATCTGAACGATGCGCTGGCTACCCTGGAGGGAGCCATCCGCAAGATCGATCGCGAGACCCGCAGCCGTTTTCGCGAAACCTTCGAGAAGGTCGATTCCGGTTTCAAACGGCTCTTTCCGAAGTTGTTCGGTGGCGGGCATGCCTACCTGGAGCTTACCGGCGACGACCTGTTGTCGGCGGGCATCACCGTGATGGCGCAGCCGCCCGGCAAACGCAACAGCACGATCCATTTGCTCTCCGGCGGCGAAAAGGCTCTGACCGCAGTCGCACTCGTGTTTGCGATCTTTGAGCTGAACCCGGCGCCGTTCTGCATGCTCGATGAGGTTGACGCACCACTCGATGATGCCAACGTGCTGCGCTTCTGCGACATCGTTCGAGAGATGTCGGACCGCGTACAGTTCATCTTCATCACGCATAACAAGGTGACGATGGAATTGTCCCGTCAGCTGACCGGCGTGACGATGCAGGAGCCCGGCGTTTCCCGACTCGTGTCCGTCGATCTCGATGAGGCGGTTCGACTGGCCGCCAGCTGACGAGGCAGGTACCGAAACAAGCAATGGACGGATTACGTTGGATCCTGCTTGGCTGCGGCGCACTCGTTATCCTCGGCATTGCCCTGTTCGATTGCGGTGCGCAGCTTCTTGATCGCGGTGCGCATGGCGGTGCGAGCGGAGCGGTTGCGGTCACGGCGCACGAGGTCCTGGCGCATTCTTTTCTGGGCGGACTTA
>CAZFVT010000204.1:0-6158 GCA_964522355.1 uncultured Woeseiaceae bacterium
CGTCGTAAGCGTCCATCGTTTCGCGCATGTCGGCGACGAGCTGGTGTAGTTCCGGCGTGTCGAAGTGTTCGACCGGCTCTGCGACCCGGCGAAGACGCGGGTCGCCCATTCTCAATACGGTGTGTACCGTCATTCCTGTACTCCAGCCCGGCGTCTGTTCGACAGAAAACCAAAGATCAGGAACGCGCCAGCGGAAACCGGCAAGGTTCCTGTGAACATCGGCACAAGCCAGCTCCATGCCGTTTCAAAAACGTAATACCAGTTCGTACCCGTTTCGTCGTGAAACAGCGCGGACGGACTCAGCGCCCAGCTTTCCCAGGCCATGTAGGCGGAGACGAGCAAGCTGATCGCCAGGGCGAGCAGCGCGCCGCGAATCAACCCGCTTCCAAGCTGCCGGACGGTTTCTCCTTCCATGGGTCGAGTTTACCGGCACAGGCAAGCCGGCACGACCATTCCTGCGAGCACAAAAAAACCCCGACCCCAAAAGTCAGCGGCGAACGCTGGGGGTCGGGGTGTGGGAGTCGGGAATGCCTAGTTGGCCGTTGAAAAACCCATCCATGGTCTTTTTCAACGTCGCCAATAGAAAACGCGGTTTCCTATTGCCTCCCATTTTCAATGACTTGCAGCCATAGAAAATGCCGGTACATCCCTGTACCGGTTGCAGCCCGCCGAAAAGCACCATTTTTCAACAGGCTGCTAGTTGGCGGCGACGCGGCCCTCACCGTCTGTCGGCGGCTGTTCGCTGACGACAGCGGTTGCCGCATCGATGTAGAGCAGGGCGCTGTGACGCAGGATCCGACTGCCGGCGCCGTAGGACACGCGAACGACAAACGTGTCACCTTCACGGGTGACGTCACGCACCCGCGCACCACCGATCGTGTTGCCCTGCACATAGCCGAGTGAGGCCATGTACTCGTAGGCCCGGCGACGGGCGTCGCTGGCGCTGATGTTCTCGATGACCTGAATTTCGTCGATGGAAATCGCGTCTTCCGGGCCTTCGGCCGTCGCCGCACCCGCTGCGGCTAGAAGGGCCAGGCCGGATGCGGCAACAAGGAAGCCACGCTTGATCTGGTTCTGGATGCTCATGTCTGAAACCTCTCTCTTGAGTCAGCGATGTCTCGCAGTGGGGCCAGAATAGGCAGCCGCCAGCCGAGGGTCCTTGTCGGCGCCTTAGAGCACTCTGAGATAAGCCGGATATTTTCCTGAGATGTCCTGTCACAGGGGTACGGGGCCGCGGAAACGCGATAATCTGCTGCTGTAGGAGGGCGCTACGTGTCAGGCAAGGGATCGCAGCATTTTCGAGTGGGGGACTGGCTTGTAGAGCCGGATCTTGGTCGCGTTTCGCGGGGTTCGGAGCGCGCCTCGCTCAGGCCCCGGGAGATGGACCTGCTAGCCTATTTCGCCCGCCGACCGCGCGAGGTGCTCAGAACCGACGACATCATCGCGACGGTCTGGAGCGGCGTGCACGTCACCAACGATTCCCTGTACTTCTCGATAAGCCAGCTGCGCAAGGTGCTGGATGAAGGCGATGCGGATCGCAGCATCATCGAGACGATTCCGAAACGCGGGTATCGACTCATGGCCGAGGTAACGCCGGTCGATTCGGCGCCGACGGAAACACCGGAGCCGTCGGTCGACCGGCTTGGCGACGGGAAGGCGGAAACCGCTGACGGCCCGGCTTCTCAAGACCCGGGGGAAGAGGGCTCGCGACGACTCCCCACAGGCATATGGGGCATCGCGGCAACACTCGTCGTCGCAGCCGGCATCGCGTGGTTCGTCCTGACCGACGACATGCCCACGCCCGCCGCGGCGCCGACGGCCGCGGCGAACGTCGCACCCGATGCCAATTCGATTGCTGTTATGCCGTTTATCGACCTCACGCCGGAGGCCGACTACACCTATTTCTCCGACGGCATCACCGAAGAGATTCTCAATCGCCTCACCGGCGTGCGCGACCTTCGCGTGGCGGCGCGAACTTCCTCTTTTACCTTCAAGGACAGCAGCGCCGATGTGATCGAGATCGGCCGCTCGCTGGGTGTCGCTAATCTGCTCGAGGGCAGTGTGCGCAAGGAGGGCAACCGGGTTCGGGTTGCCGTCCAGCTGATCGACGCGACCAGCGGCTTCCAGCTGTGGAGCGACAGCTATGACCGGCAGCTGACGAGCGTTTTCGATATCCAGAACGAGATCAGCCATCGCGTCGCTGAGGCTCTGAAGATCACCCTGGGCAACAACGGTGCTGCGGGCGATCGCAGCGGCCGGCCGGCGACGGCTGACGTGCTGGACGAGTATTTACTGGGACTGGAGGCGATCCGCACGCAGTCCTTCGATTCTCTCGCCCGGGCCGTTCGCCACTTCGAGACCGTACGTGAGATGGATCCGTCATTCTCCGCCGCGACGGTGCAACTCGCGAAAGCCCATCTCGAGCTTTTGAACACCGGTGCCAGCAACGACCTTGCCCGAGCCGTAACCGCGCGGTCTCTGCTCCGAGCCGTTATCGCTGAGGATCCGGACAACGCCGCCGCGCACCGGGTCATGGGTAAAGCCGAGAAGTTCCTCGGCAATCCGATGGCTGCTCGCCGTGAGCTCGATCTCGCGCTGCAGCTCGCACCCTCGGATTCCGAAGCCCTGGTGCATCTCTCTCACGTGATGAGTGCCCAGGGTGACATCGTCGAGTCGAGGCAGCTTCTGGATCGGGCGCTGCGGCTCGACCCGTTCAGCAGCGACGTGCTGCGCTCTTACGCGATTCTGCAGCAGCAGTTCGGCCTCAGCGACGTCGCCCTGCAGGCGATGCAGAGGGCCTCAGAGCTGCATCCCGATAACCCGAATCACTACTACATCCTCGGCAGTCTGCAGGCACAGGATCAGGGCAGCATCGCGAGGGCCCTGGATAACTTCCTGCGAGCAGCCGAGCTCGATCCGGTCGACTATGAGATCGCGGCCTATGTGGCAGCCACCTACCTGGCGCTCGGGCTGAACGATGAAGCGTCGCGGTTCATTCAGCGAGCTGACGACACGGGACCACAGGCGCCGACGACGCTGGCGCTCCATGCCATGCGCGCGGCGCTGGACGGTCGGAATTCAGAGGCACGCGCGAGGTCGCTGGATGCGTTGGAGCTGGATTCGATGCGCATCTATACCCATAGCGTTATTACCCGCACGTTCCTGCCGATCATCGTCAACGATGCGATCCAGGGCAACGGGCTGGAAGACGCGATCGCGCGCCTCGAAGCGCTGCACTTGTCTGCCAAAGTCATGCACGACGAGGTTAGTGAGAGGACAGGGCTGGATTCCCGGCTGGCGTTCTCGGACCTGTCGCGAACCTGGCTGGTTTCATTGGCGGTGCTCTACGATGCCGCCGGTATGACCGACAAGCTGACCAACGCTCTCGATGGTCTTGCGCTGACTCGCATTGACGCGCTGGGCGAATACCGGGATTCACTCAGGAACGACGACTACCTGCTCGAAGCCGAGGTGTTGTCACTGCAGGGCGACGTGGAAGGGGCCTTCGCGATGCTGAACCTGGCCGTGGAGAACGACCTGGTCTACCTGTGGCAGTTTCTCTACGCGGAAAACCCGGCGCTGAACCCACTCAAGAACGATGCCCGCTGGGATGCGCTGGTGGCCCGCATCGAGGCCCGGGTGGACGCGGAACGAGAGCTCGTGACCCGGTCGCTGGGTATGGTGTTGCCGGACGTGGAAGCTGACTGAGCGGTCAGTCCGTCTGCAGCATCGGCTGCGATATCGGCCTGCGTTGAATTGGTCTGAACTCTCCCAGCGCATCGGCGGCTTCCACGACGGCGCCGTACTCAATCAGCGAGTACAGGTCGCGGATGTGCGAACGTCGGCCGTCGCCGGGCTGCGGGCTCGAGGTCGTCACGACGACCAGGTCGAGTTCCGGCACCAGCACAATGAACTGGCCGCCGTAACCCCAGGCGTAGGGCGATTCAAAGCCACCCATGTTGCGTATCCACCAGCCGTAGCCGTAGTAACGGCCGGGCTCGCGCGGCGATTCGACGCGCGGCGTTGTGGAAAGCTCTACCCACTCACTGGGCAGCACCTGGCGATTGCCGTAGCGCCCGTCGTTCATGTACAGGTGACCGAAGGCCATCATCGCCCG
Organism: uncultured Woeseiaceae bacterium; assembly: GCA_964522355.1. Lineage (GTDB taxonomy): Bacteria > Pseudomonadota > Gammaproteobacteria > Steroidobacterales > Woeseiaceae > JBFGFX01. The sequence goes on from CAZFVT010000204.1 coordinate 4,118, forward strand.
CGGTGTAAACGCCATGTTATTGCCGCCGAAGTAAACGCCATCCGGCGCGCGGTCCCAGGCAGCGATCTCGATGTCGATCGGCTGGGCGAGCGACTCCCGCGCAAAGCGAAGCATGGGCTGGCCCGTGGCTTCGGTGAGAATGGCAGACAGCAGGTGCGAGTTGCCGGTGCTGTAGAGCAGCTTTGTGCCCGGATCGGCGACGACCGGCTGTTCGAGGGCGAAGCGAACCCAGTCGTCGCTGACGACCCACGCGCCGTAGTTGTAGAAGCTGGTTGTTTCCAGCCCGGCCTGCATGGACAGAAGGTTGCCGATGGTGATGTCGCTCTTCCTCGGGTCCTCATCGGTGAGCAGTTCGCCGTAAAAGTCGCTGATGGGTTGCTCGAGCCCCTCGATATGCCCCTGGTCGATCGCCGCACCGACAAGCGCCGACATAAAGGTCTTCGACACCGACTTGACGTTGAAGGTATCCCCGGGGCGGGCACCGCCGAAGTATTGCTCGACCGCGATCTCCCCATCATGACTGATCAGCAGGCTGCGTAGCCGCGGCATGGCGGCAGCGGCATTCAAGGTGTCGTCAAACGCGCTGGCGTCGAGGCTGGCGTTGGATTCTGCAGCGGCGGAGCCGGCGAACAGCAGGCCGGCAGCAGCCAACGCGCCCAGTCGTGTCGGCCCAGCCGGCACTCAGTTCTCCGACGTGTCGTCGCCGTCCGCGTCGCCGAGGCGGCGGAAATAGTTGGCGACAGGCTCGCGGTGCTCGTCGGGCACTCGCTCGGCAGGTGTTGCCCGAACGGAGGTGGACTGTTCGCGTGCTGCCTTCGCGAGCGCCAGCTCGAGCTGCTCAACGAGCGTCAGCGCAGCCTGCGACTCGCGTTCCAGCAGCGCTTCGTTGCCGCTGAAATCTGAGGCACGCACGTCGGCGGCCAGGCTACGGAGCTCGTCGATGGCCTCTTCCGGCAGGCCACCTTCCCGCAGCTGGCGGAAGAGGTTAAAGACGTCGTCCGAGACTTCATCGATCTCGGCGTCCAGCAGCTCGGCGGTGTTGATGTCCGGGACGAACTGGCCGGTCGACTCCGGCCGATCATCTCGCCCGCCGCTGGTGACCTGGCCCTGGCGCTGTCCGGCCTCAGCCATCTGTTCGGTCATTTCCTGTAGCTGGCGACGCAGGCTTCGGGTCTCGGCGAGCGTTTCCGCGAGCCCCGGGCGTCCTTCGCCTTCACCCGGCTCCTGGCCGTTGGCCGCCATGGCCTGGGCGCGTCTGAGCGCCTGGGTAAAGTCGCGCAGGGATTCGGTAATCGCACTTTCGCTGCCGGAGATGTAAACCGCTTCGCCGCGTTCGATGTACGCGGCGGCAATCGCCAGCCGGGCATCGACTTCCTGGTCGCGAAGTTCCTCAAGCGCCTCGATCAGCTCGTCGGCTGCCGCGGCATTGCCGGCCTGGAGCTCGCCGGCGGCGCGATCAACGTCCTGCTCGATCTGCTGCAGCTCGGCCTGCAGCTCGCGCTTGCGTCGGGCCATGTCCATCTCTTCCGAGAAGCTCAAGCCACCGTCGAGGCGATCGTTGTCGCTCTCGTCGCTCATCATGCTGCGTATGGCTTCCTGGAGGCGCTCTTCCATGGCGGCCTGCGCTTCGTAGACGTCTTCGGCCTGTTCGCCAAGCTGGTCGAGCATCGCCTGCATCATGCGCTCGCGCTGCGCCTGCGCGGCTTCGCTGGCGCCTTCCAGCTGTCGCTGCGCCTCGCCGGCAGCGCGTCGCGAGGCTTCCGGGTCGGCGCCCTCGCGCATGGCCTCATTCGCTTCTTCCATGGCGCGGACCGCGCTGTCCAGGCGCCGCTGAAGCTGTGCCATCTGCCGCTGCTGCTGGTTTTCGCCGCCGCTTTCGCCTGCGGAACCCGGTTCGCCGGGCTCGCCGCCTTCAGAGCCCTGAGACTGGGACTGCGACTGGCCGGACTGCTGAGAGCTTTGGCTTGATGAGGAGTTGCTCGCCGATTGCTGCATGCGCTCAAGTCGCTCGCGCAGCTCCTCGGCCTCACGGCGCAGTAGG
>CAZFVT010000205.1:0-6150 GCA_964522355.1 uncultured Woeseiaceae bacterium
CTGAAGCTCTACGAGGATCCCGTACCGCTGTTCACGCGCTACCAGATCGAGTCGCAGATCGAGTCGGCGTTCGCGCACCAGGTAAACCTGCCGTCCGGTGGCAGCATGGTGATCGATCACACGGAAGCGCTTGTCGCGATCGACATCAACTCCGCCCGCGCCACCAAGGGTGGCGATATCGAAGCCACGGCCCTGCAGACGAACCTCGAGGCAGCCGACGAGATTGGACGCCAGCTCCGGCTTCGCGACCTCGGCGGCCTGGTCGTCATCGACTTCATCGATATGGGCCCACAGAAACACCAGCGCGAGGTCGAAACGCGCCTGCGCGATGCCGTGCGACAGGATCGGGCGCGCGTACAGATTGGCAAGATCAGCCGCTTTGGCCTGCTTGAGATGTCGCGCCAGCGCCTGCGACCTTCACTCGGTGAGTCCAGCTACCTGACCTGCCCGCGCTGCGGCGGCCTCGGCACGATTCGCAGCGTCGAATCGCTGGCGCTCGCGATACTGAGGCTGATCGGCGAAGAGGCCCGGAAAGAACGCACGGCGAAAGTCATTGCACAGCTGCCGGTCGAAGTAGCGACCTATCTGCTCAATGAGAAACGCGACTGGGTGCAAAGCGTCGAGGAACGCCACGAGATGCAGGTGGTCATGGTCGCCAACTCGCGGCTTGAAACACCGCATTACGACATTCGTCGCGTACGTGACGACCAGGTTGACCTGCCGGAGAACACCGGCACGAGCTACGAGCTGAAGGAAGCCGAAGTGGAGCCACTGGTTCCGGAGGCCATCCAGCCGAAACCTCCGACCGAAGTTCCGGCGGTCGCGTCCAACGTGAAGACGACGCCACCACCGGCGCGTCGAGCACCGCCCGAAGAAAAGGAACCCGGTCTCCTGACAAAGATCTTCAGCATCTTCGCGCCCGCTGAAGAAGAAGAGCCGGCGAAGCCTGCTCGCAAGAAAGCGAAAAAGAAAACCCGCAGCCGCGGCGGGCAGCGCAATCGTGGCCGCAACGAATCGAACGCCGAGGATTCAGGGCGTCAATCGCGCAGCAAGAAGAGCAAGCGCAAACGAACCCGGAAATCGGAAGACGCCGATGCAAGAGACAGCAACCGGCAGTCGGCCTCGTCCGGGAAGAAGGCATCCAAGAAAAAGCGTCGCAGCAAGAAAAAACCGGACAGCGAGCAGCAAAGCGCCGGCGAAGTCGTTCGCGAAGAAACGGGCGACACTCAGGAATTGGCGCAGGGCCAGGAAAAACGTTCCGGACGGCGACGCAGCCGCGGTGGACGCCGCCGGCGTCGCAACAAGGATGCGAATGAAAATGCCGCTGCTGAAGACCAGTCAGCGCAGGTCGTGTCAGCGGACAGGGGTTCGGATCCGACCTCTGGACCTGAGCGCTCCGTTAGCCAGCAGCCAACGGGCGCAGACAACGAAGCGCCTCAGCAGCAGGACCAGACCGAGCAAGCCGCTGCACCCGAGGCTGAAGGCTCCGGCGAACCGTCGGCACCGAAAGCCAGGCGTCCGAAACATAAGGCGAAGGATGCGGACTCCGAAACGGCACCGACGGAACCCGAGGCTACGCCGGACTCGGGCGACAACGCTGGCGGCAGCGCGGAGCCTGCACCGTCAGAGCATGCAGCTGAGGACGACGCGGACGGCGCAGCGAAGAAGAAGGCCAAGCGCAAGCCTCGTCGGCGCAAGAAAAAACCCGCCGAAGGTTCAGAAGCAGCAGCCGAGCCATCCGCTCCTGAAGCGAAGGCCGAGCCGACGGATGCTGTGAAGGATCACGAAAAAGCCGCCAGCAATGGCCAGGAAAAGGTTGAACGGCCGGCAGAAACGCCCGCGCCTGCTGAACCAGCGCCACAGGAACAATCAGCGGAACGATCGGTGGAACAGTCGGCGGCGCCCGCCGAGCCGCCGAAGACCCGGTTGCTTCCCTGGGAGCCTCAGGGCGATAGCCCGGCTGACTCTGCCGACAAGTCAGAGTAGGTCGGGCGTCAGTCCCGCAACTGTCCGCGGAGATGCTGCAGCAATCCGGCTGCAGCGTCTTCGACCAGGTCCAGCACGAGTTCAAACCCGGCAGCAGCGCCGTAGTAAGGATCCGGCACGTCGATCGGTTCCGCCGATTCGGCGAAATCCAGCAGCAGGTGAAGACGATCTGACTCAGCCTCGGTGGCCCTGTCCCTGAGCGTTTCGAGGTTAAGCCGGTCCATCGCGATGATGAACTCGAAGCGCTCGAAGTCCTCGGGTACGACGCGCCGGGCTCTCTGGCTGGACATCGACACGCCACGGCGAGCCGCAGCCTCCTGCGCCCGCCGATCCGGTGACTCACCGCTGTGATAGGCGTGCGTGCCGGCAGAGTCGATATGGATTCTTTCGGCAAGCCCGGCATCCTCAACCAGCTTGCGAAACACGCCCTCGGCCGTCGGCGAACGGCAAATATTGCCCATGCAAACGAAGAGGACGCTGACGTTTTCCCTGTATGCACCCATAAAAACCCCACGATGGCTGCTGACGGCTAATTCACGCCAGTATCTGGGGAATCAGGGGATTCGGCAATAGCCGAAGCATTCGCCTGGCAGGGTTCGCTCCATCGCGCGGGAATCGCCTTGGATTGCCGCATTCGGCAAGGCGAGTCGACGAGACCCCGGCTGCCCGAGGTCAGGCGGCACCGCGTGAGCGGCGCCGCCACAACCAGAGCCTATCCCTCGCGGCCCAACGCCTCTTCGATGTCGGCGACGAGCTTCGCATCGTAAGGCTGCGTCCGCGGGCTGAACTCGTTGATCAGCTCTCCGTCGCGACCGATGAGGAACTTGTGGAAGTTCCAGGTCGGGTAGGTGCCGGACTGCTCGGCAAGCTGGGCGAAGAACGGATGCGCGTTCGATTCCTTAACGGTGGTTTTCTCAAACATCGGAAAACGCACGCCGTAGGTCAGTCGACAGAAATCCTGGATTTGCTCTTCCGTGCCAGGCTCCTGCCCGAGGAAGTCATTGGATGGGAAGCCGAGCACGACCAGCCCATCTTCACCGTATTCTTCGTACAACTTTTCGAGACCATCGTACTGCGGCGTGTTACCGCACTTGGACGCGGTGTTCACAACCAGCACGACCTTGCCTTCGTACGCACTGGCCAGGTTGACAACGTCGTCCGAAGCAAGCTTGCGAAACTCATGGTTGAGCAGCTCGTCGTCAGCGGCAAAGGCAGACGTAGCAAAGAGGGTGATAACTGCAAAAAGGACAGTCTTCATAGTGACAGTCTCCATCATGTTTGGTCGAACCGGCGATGTGCCCGCTCAATAACCGCTATCCTGACTGTCGGAATAAACGAAAAACAGGGGGTTACTGTAACAATTCGTATCGATTGCCGGCCGCGGCGGCGCCTAGCCAAGAAACGTTCGCTGAATGGCCCACCATAATCCGGTAACGGCGATGGCGATGGATACGGGCCAGACAATGAAGCGTCGGTATTGAAGAGCGCCGGCCGCGGACCGCGCCTCAAGGCGTGACCGCGCCACAGCCAGCAGCAGCGCCGTCACCAGCACAACGCTGAGCTGACCAATCTCGACGCCGAGGTTGAAGCCGAGCAGCGCACTCCAGAACTGATCGGCCGGCAGGCCGAGCTCACCGAAAAATCCGGCAAAGCCAAGTCCATGGATCAGGCCAAATCCAAATACGATTACCGGTCTCCATCGATTGATGTCTTTGAAAGCCAGGTTCTCGACGGCGACCAAGGCGATAGTCGCGGCAATCAGCGGCTCCACGATACTGCTCGGCGGAGCAATGACGCCGGCAGCCGCGAGACCCAGCGTCGCCGTATGGGCGATGGTAAACGCCGATATTTGCCAGATCAGTGCCGACAAGCGCGTCGACGCCAGGCAAAGCGCGATGACGAATAAAATGTGATCAAGACCGTCGGGCAGGATGTGATCGACACCTATCTGCACATAGAGGCCAAAGGTCGACCAGAAACCCCGGATGTTGCCCGCCTCATCGGTCAGCGGCTGCAAGACGGTATCCGGGTTTCCCAGGTCATCCGGATCGAGTGCGGCAATGGCGCGACAGAGCGCCGGATCGATGCCCGGTTGACCGGGCAGGCAGAACTCATCTTCAGGGTGCGCAGCGGCAACGGTCGCCAGTGCCAGCAGGACGAATCCGGTCAGTCGCACAACAGCGTCTCGACGCCGTCGAAGGGTCGAGGGGATCATGCCGAGCAGACGCGGAATCATGACCGGCAATGTACGCGAGCCGGAAGCGGAGGCCAACGGCCGCCGCATGGCCCGGCATCTGTCCGCTCTATCGGTATCCCTGGGCCTGCAGAGTAAAGAGCTGCGCGTAGCGCCCGTTCTCGTCCATCAGGCTGGCGTGGTTGCCGCGCTCGACGATTTCTCCATCCTGAATGACGATGATGTGATCGGCGGCTCGAACCGTCGAGAAACGATGCGAGATAAGAATGGTGATTTTGTCGGCACTCTCGCGACGAAAGTGATCGTAGATCGCGACTTCAGACGCCGCATCCATGGCGGCCGTCGGCTCATCGAGGATCAGGATGTCCGCGTCACTGCGCATGAAGGCGCGCGACAGGGCGATTTTCTGCCACTGCCCGCCGGACAGTTCGCGACCACCCTTGAACCAGCGACCGAGCTGAGTCTCGTAACCGTCCGGCATGGATTCAATGAACGGGGCGGCCATGCCGGATTCTGCGGCCTGCGACCAGCGTGACTGGTCGTCAATGTGGCGTACGTCGCCGGCACCGATGTTTTCGCCGACCGAGAACTGGTATCGACCGAAATCCTGGAAGATGACGCCGATGCGCCGATGCAGCGCGTCGAGCTTCCATTCGCGCAGGTCAAGTCCATCGAGCAGGATGCGCCCTTCGCTGGGAACATACAGTCGGGTAAGCAGCTTGATGAGCGTGGTTTTTCCGGAACCGTTTTCGCCGACCAGGGCGAGGCTCTGGCCCGGCCGGATGTTCAGGTTGATGCGACGAAGCGCGTCATCCTCGCTGCCGGGATAACGAAACGAAACGTTCTCAAACTCGATACCACGCTCGGGATCCGGGCCGTAGGCGGCGCTGCCGCTGTCCGGTGGCACGGGATAAGCGAGGAATTCGTAGAGGTTGGACAGGTAAAGATTGTCTTCGTACATGCCGCTGATCGCCGTCAGGCTGGCCGATACGGACGACTGCCCCTGGCGGAACAGCATCAGGTACATGGTCATCGCACCGAGACTGATCTGGCCCTCCACCGTCGCCATCACAATCCAGATGTAAGCGCCGTAGAATGCCGCCGTGGATACGAGCCCGAGGACGAAACCCCAGCCGTCACGGCGGAGCGTCAACCGGCGATCTTCGTCAAACAGCTTTCTGAAGATCCCGCGGTAGCGCTCGAGGAAACGATTCCCCAGCTGGTAGAGCTTGACCTCCTTCACGCTGTCTTCACGCGCGATCAACGTTTCCAGGTAGATCTGCATGCGGCTGTCGGGCGAGCGCCAGCGAAACAGCCGGAACGCGTCGCCGGAGAACTTGGCCTCGGCGATGAAGGACGGCAGCCCCGCCAGTACGAGGATGGCGACAGCCCAGGGCGAGAATGCGTAAAGCAGGATGGCGTAGCTGACGAGTGAAATACCGTTCTGTGCGAGGCCAAACGTTCGCTTGACCAGGCTCAACGGGCGACTCGAGGCTTCGCGGCGCGCCCGGGTGAGTTTGTCGTAAAACTCCGAATCCTCGAAGCTCGTCAGGGGCAGGGTCAAAGACTTCTCAAGGATCAGGACGTTGACGCGATGCCCGAGCTGCGCGCGCAGCAGCGACTCGCTCGCCGAGATGCCTCGCTGACCCGCCGCCAGCACGGCGACGATGGCGGCCTCGAGGAGCACGAAGCCGATGACGCTGTCGACATCCGGCGTGTCGGCATCGATGGCCGCAACGACCCCGTCGACAATGAGCTGTCCGACGTAGGCAATAGCCGCCGGCAAAACGCCGGCCACGAGCGTCAGCAACGCGAGGACGACCGTCAGCGTGCGGCTGGTCGTCCAGACCAGTTCCAGGGCGCGCCGACTGTAGCGAAACACGCCGAAGAAACGGGTAAAGAAGCCGCTGGTTTCTGGTTCCTGTGATGCCATGCGTTATGCCTGGATTATCCAGGACTCAGGAGAAGGG
>CAZFVT010000206.1:0-6141 GCA_964522355.1 uncultured Woeseiaceae bacterium
CATTGCGGATGGCGCGGCCACGCTCCTGCTCATGAGCGGTGAGGAGGTCCAGGAGCGGGGTGTGACGCCGCTGGCGCGGATCCTCGGTCATTCCGGGTTTGCCCAGGAGCCGGAGTGGTTCACGACGGCACCGATCGGCGCTATTCGCACACTGCTCAAACAGCTGTCAGCCAGCGCATCCGATATCGACTGCTATGAAATCAACGAAGCCTTCGCGGTCGTGACGATGGCCGCGATGCACGACCTCGGCCTCGAGCATGACCGCGTCAATGTCAACGGCGGCGCCTGCGCCCTGGGACACCCGATTGGCGCCACCGGCGCTCGCATCCTGGTCACGCTCATCAACGCGCTCCGTCAGCGCGGCGGTGGCCGGGGCATTGCCTCGCTGTGTCTCGGCGGCGGCGAAGGCGTTGCCGTAGGCATCGAGGTCGACTAACCCTTCGATACAACGTTTGATACGGAGATTCTGATGGATTTGAGCCAGGCGAAAGCGGTTATCACCGGTGGGGCATCAGGGCTTGGCCTCGCCGCGGCGCGGCGGATCATTGAGGCCGGTGGCGCGGCAGCGCTGCTGGATGTCAATGAAGATCAGGGCCAGGCCAGCGCCGAGAGCCTTGGTGAGAACGCTCACTTCGCAAGTACCGATGTCTCTGACGAATCACAGGTTCGAGCCAGCATCGCGGACGCAGCGGAAAAAATGGGCGGACTGACCCTGGCGATCAACTGTGCCGGCATCATCGGCGCAGCGCGGGCGCTGGGACGTGAGGGTCCCATGGCAGCCGATTTCTTCCTGACGGTGCTCAAGGTCAATCTGCTCGGCTCCTTTATCGTTGCGAAAGAAGCCGCCCAGGTCATGCAGTCCAATGAGCCCAACGCCGACGGCGAACGCGGGGTCATCATCAGCACCGCATCGATCGCCGCCTTCGAAGGCCAGATCGGCCAGGCAGCCTACTCCGCGTCCAAAGGCGGCGTCGCCAGCATGGCGTTACCGCTGGCGCGCGAGTTTGCGCGCATTGGCGTTCGGGTGAACACGGTTGCGCCCGGCATCTTCCACACACCGATGATGGACGGCATGCCTGAGGAGGTTCAGGCGTCGCTGGCGGCGCAGGTGCCTTTTCCGCCGCGTCTCGGCCGCCCGGAAGAGTTTGCGGATGCGGTCGCCTTCATCTACGGCAACCCGATGGTCAATGCCGAAACGATTCGCATCGACGGTGCGATTCGCATGCAGCCAAAGTAACCGGGGGCAAACGCCCCGCGTCATATTCGACGCATCACATTCCAGGGTAGTTCGGGCCGCCCCCGCCCTCGGGCACGGTCCAGACAATGTTCTGTTGCGGATCCTTGATGTCGCAGGTTTTGCAGTGCACGCAGTTCTGCGCGTTGATTCGGAACTGCGGTTGCCCGTCCTCTTCGACCACCTCGTAGACACCGGCAGGGCAGTAACGCTGCGCCGGTTCATCGTAGGTCGGCAGGTTGTGCGCGATCGGCACGGCAGGATCCTTCAGTTTGAGGTGTGCCGGCTGGTCTTCCTCATGGTTCGTGCTCGACAGGAACACCGATGACAGCCGATCAAAGCTGATTACACCATCCGGCTTGGGATACTCGATGACCGTTGCCTCAGCCGCCGGATCGAGGCACTCGTGATCCGGCTCCGGGTTATTCCAGGTGAACGGCATGCGGCCGCGGAAGATGTTCTGGTCGACGAACGAGAAGGCGGCACCCATGAAGGTGCCGAACTTCTTCAGAGCCGGTCCGAAGTTTCTCGCCTGATGAAGTTCGTCGAACAGCCATGAGTCGCGGAACCGCTGATCGTAGTCTTCCAGCACCCCATAGCCCTCATCGCCGTTTGCAAGTGCCCCGAAGATGGATTCTGCCGCCAGGCTGCCGCTCTTGATGGCGGCGTGGGCACCCTTGATTTTCGCGTTGTTGAGAAAGCCCGCATCGCAGCCGACCAGAAGGCCACCGGGAAAACTGAGCTTTGGCAGCGACTGCAGGCCACCCTTGTTGACCGCTCTCGCACCGTAGGCGATCCGCTTGCCGCCCTCGAGATATCGCCGGATCGTGGGGTGTTGCTTCCATCGCTGGAACTCCTCGAACGGCGCGAGATGCGGATTGCGGTAGTTCAAGGCAACGATGAGCCCGAGAAACACCTGGTTGTTGCCGGCGTGATAGAGAAAACCGCCGCCCTCGGTATGGTTGTCGAGCGGCCACCCGGCCGTATGCACGACCAGGCCCTCTTCATGGTTCTCCGGTTCTATCTCCCAGACTTCCTTGAGGCCAATGCCATAGTGCTGCGGGTCGACGCCGGCACGGAGGTCATAACGCGCCATCAGCGTCTCGCCGAGATTGCCCCGGCAGCCTTCAGCAAACACGGTGTACTTGCCCAGCAGCTCGTAGCCCGGCGTGTAGGACGATTTCTTCTCGCCGTCCTTGCCGATGCCCATGTCGGACGTCGCCACGCCGCGAACCCGGCCCTGATCGTCGAACAGGACTTCTGAGGCGGCGAAGCCAGGAAACACGTTTACCTCGAGCGCCTCGGCCTGCTCACCCATCCACTGCACCAGCTTGCCGAGGCTGATGATGTAGTTGCCCTGGTTGTGCATGCTCCTCGGCACGAAAAAGCCCGGTACCCTGCGCCCGGCTGTCTCGCCCGTCAGGTAATGGATATCGTCACGGGTCACGGCTGTAGAGATCGGCGCACCCTGCGACTGCCAGTCGGGAAACAGCTCCTCGAGTGCGCGTGGTTCGAACACATTTCCGGAAAGGATGTGCGCTCCGACCTCCGAGCCTTTTTCGACCACGACAACAGACAGCTCCTCGCCTTTCTCCCTCGCGAGCTGCGCCAGCCGACAGGCGGTCGCGAGCCCCGCCGGGCCGGCGCCAACGATGACGACGTCAAATTCCATGGATTCGCGTTCGACGGACTCTTGCATGCGGGTTACTGCCTGACCTTTGAAGTGGCCGAATTCTATCAGCGCCGCGGGCCGCTGGGCAGACACCGTCGGCTCAGCCCGCTACCTGTTTACTGGTAGTCCGTCACCGGGGCATGTAGGCTCGCCGCGGTAACTTTTTGCGCACTGAAGCTGGCGTGAGCATCCAGTCCGACTACGAAAAACTCGAGGGCCTGATTCCGGACCCGGCGCAGCGGGACGTCGTGGCGCTGCTCGATGCGCTGCAGGCAGAGCTGGTCGCTGCCGATGGTGAAAAGCCGTCCTTCATCGGGCGACTGTTCGGCAACGACGCGCCGATCGATCCGACTCGTGGGCTCTACCTCTGGGGTGGCGTCGGACGCGGCAAGACCTTCCTCATGGATCTGTTCTTCTCGAGCCTCCCGATAGAGGACAAGAAGCGCTACCACTTTCATCGCCTGATGCGCATTGTTCATGGCCGGTTGAAAAAGCTCGATGGCATTGAAGATCCCCTGGGGGTCGTTGCCGAGTCGATTGCGGCAAACACCCGGGTGCTTTGCTTCGATGAGTTCTACGTCAGCGACATTGGCGACGCGATGATTCTTGGCCGGCTTCTCGAAGGCCTGTTCTCCCGCGGCGTGACGCTGGTAGCGACGTCCAACACGCCACCAGCGGATCTCTATCGGGATGGACTGCAGCGCCAGCGCTTCCTGCCGGCCATTGCGCTCCTGGAAAAACATACGCGAGTCCTGGAGCTCGACAGTGGCACCGATTATCGCCTGCGACTGCTGGAGAGCGCGGGCACCTATGTGCCGGCCGCGGACAAAGACGCCGACGATCGACTACGCCAGTTTTTCTCGCAAATCGCCTCAGGCGAGATCGAAGAAGGCCGAGAGCTCACAATTCTTCGGCGTTCCATCGAAACCACCCGAGCCGCTGATGGCGTTGTCTGGTTCACCTTCGAGCAGATCTGCGGCGGGCCTCGCAGCGTCAACGACTACATCGAGCTCTCGAGACTCTATCGCACGATGATTGTTTCGGAGGTACCGGAGCTTGACGCGAAGCGCGACGATGAGGCGCGACGGTTCATCGCCCTCGTCGACGAACTCTATGAACGCAAGGTGAAGCTGATCCTCTCCGCCGAGAGCTCGGTCGAGTCGATCTATACCGGAAAGCGGCTGGCCTTCGAGTATCAGCGCACCAGCAGTCGCTTAATCGAGATGCAGTCGACCGACTACTTGTCGGCGCCACACGCAGCGTAGCCGAGGCAACCCGCCCCCTTACCTTAGGAGCGGATTCCAGCCGCGATCAGGATTCAAATCATGGCCAGGAGCCGTTACCTGGACTGGTTGCCCAAGGCTTGCGCCGGCAAGGCCTCACCCCTGCCCCAGCTCGGTCCTCACGCTGATCAGCTCAGGAAACACCTCGATATCAATCGCCTTCCTGAGGAAAGACACGCCTGAAGAGCCGCCCGAGCCCTTCTTGTGACCGATGATCCGCTCCACGGTTTTCATGTGGTGGAAGCGCCAGAAGTGAAAGTTGTTGGCAATGTCGAGCAGTGCCTCGCAGGCCTCGTAGTTGCGCCATTCCTCATCCGGGTTTTCATAGATCGTCTTTAACACGGCGACGACCCCCGGAAGTTCGTCACGCCGCTGGCTGAAATCCCGATTAACCGCCTCGTCAGGGATCGGGTAGCCATGGCGCGACAGGTAAACCAGGAACTCTTCGTAGAGGCTCGGCTCATCAACGGCCCGGTTAAGGCGCTCATACCACTCGGGCTGCTGGCGATAGACGGGCAGATAACTTCTGCTCTTGTTTCCCAGCAGAAACTCAAGCAGCCGGTACTGCGGCGATTGAAAGCCGGACGCCTTGCCAAACACCTGCCGAAACTGGGCGTACTCGCTGGGAGTGAGAGTGTCGAGCACCATCCACTGGTTATAGATCTGATTCTGGATGTGCTTTACCCGAGCCATGCTCTTGACCGCGGGTGGCAGCTCATCGGCACGCATCAGCCGGATCGCCGCTTCGATCTCGTGAATGATCAGCTTCATCCAGAGCTCGGTCACCTGATGCTGAATAATGAACAACATCTCGTCGTGGTGAGCCGGCTCAGAGAGCGGCTGCTGGGCGGACAGCAGTTTGTCGAGGTGCAGATAGCCCGTGTAGTCGTCGTCCCGTTTCAGATTGGTGTGAATCGACTTTTCGAGCGTACGTTTGGCCATGGTCATGCTCCCTGATGCAGGCCGGTATTGTAGGCCGAATTCCGGCCCGATCCAGCGCTCATCCCCGGCGCCGCAAAATATCCTGAAAGACAGCGCTATCAAAGGCTTCAGGCAGCTCGGATGGTAATACTTTTGCTGGTCAATCCGGGGTAACAGGTATAGAGTCTCAGCCACTCCGTAACGGGTCATCGGAGCCCTGAAGTGTCGAAAAAGTATCAACGGCGCAAGAGCGATTTTCGGGTCAAACTCATCGACCGAATCGTTGCCTCGCGGCCTCGTTCGAAGGCCTTAAGCGACCGCAAGCAGATCAACCGATTTCTGCGAGATTATTTCCGCAACGTCCCCTACGACGACCTTGCCGGACGATCACCGAAGATCATGGGTCAGGCCGCGATGTCGCACCTCGAATTCGGCGCGAGGAAGAAACCAGGGCAGTCCTTCGTTCGCATCTTCAACCCAACCGAGAAAGAGCACGGCTACGATTCTGCCTACACCATTATTGAGCTGGTGAACGACGACATGCCATTTCTCGTGGATTCGGTTTCGGCGGCCATCAACCGCCAGAACATGAATATCCAGATGACGATTCACCCGATCGTCCGCCTGAAGCGGGATGGCAACGGCGTGATTCGCAAGGCGCTGGACATCGATGATGACGATGGACGGCGCGAATCCTTCATTCGGTTCGTCGTCGACAAGGAAACCGATCCGCACCAGCTCGACGTGCTGAAACATGAAATCGAGCGCGTCCTCCACGACGTTCGGGTCGCGGTCCGCGACTGGCGCAAGATGAAGGCGAAGATGGAGGAAGCCCGCGCGTCGCTGAAGTATGGGCCACCCGGCGCCGATCCGGCCGTTCGCTCGGAGAGCCAGGCGCTGCTGGCGTGGATGATCGACGAACACTTCACCTTCCTCGGCTACCGCGAGTACAGCCTTCACAGCCGCAAGGACAAGATGTATCTGAAGGCGGTCAAGGGAACCAATGGCGGAGGGGCGGCCTCGGGGATCGC
>CAZFVT010000207.1:0-6133 GCA_964522355.1 uncultured Woeseiaceae bacterium
CGCCGCGACGCAGGTGGCAACGAAAACGGCACCGAAATCCATGCCGGTCTCCGAGAGAATGGCCGGATTGACGACAGTGATGTACGCCATGGCTAGGAACGTCGTTAACCCGGCCGTCGACTCGATCCGCACGGTAGTCCCGTGCTCATCGAGTTTGAAGAACCGCTTGAGGAGGGTCACCGCTTATTCGCCTGCAGAAACTCGTCGAAGATCGCGAGGGTCGCCCGCGCCATACTTCCACAGCCGATGAAGCCGATCCTCATTGCCTGTTGATCTCCTTTTGCACAACATTGTGCGTTCTAGCCCCGAGGCTCGTTTTGGCCGGCTCTGGCCCGGGTGTCAGCGTCGAGCAAGTCGCGAATGCGGGCTGCAATCGGGACTCGGTCGGTGTACGTCTTGCCGTACTCAAGATTGAACGCATAGTCGAAGTCATCCGGATTCAAGCCCTGGTTGTGCTGCAGGATGGTTTCCAGCTTGTCCAGCGCCTTCGCAGCCTTCGCTTCCGTTGATTCTCCCGCCTCGTACTCGTCCCAGAGCGAAACAAACTCGGACCTGACCTCATCGGGCAGGGTTTCGACCAGTGACAGGAAGTCATCGCGCTCCTTTGCAGACTTCGACGCGCTGGCATCCTGCAAAGGTGCCGGAATATCGCCATCAACCGCCTCGCCCAGATCGTGCAGGATGCAGATTTTTAAGAGCTTCAGTAGATCGACATCCGGAAGCTCGTCGGCAAAGGTGATGATCAGCAGCGTCAGCCGCCAGGTATGTTCGGCGACGCTTTCGGTGCGGCCACTCGTCGTGTAGGCACTGCGAAGCGTGTCCTTGAGCTGCTCTGCGCGGCGAAGAAACTCGAGGCGGGAGGGTATGTCGCCATTCTCTGTATTTCTGCTCATAAACCGGTTTTTTGCTCGGTACGTCCTCGGGGTGTCTGGCTATTGTAGTCAGGTAAGGCGAAACGGTAATTGTTGATGGGCGAAATGCGTGGACTGCCCGCAGCCCATTGGTTGGGGGCGTTGGCAGTGGCTAGTAGCGACTTTGGCGTTGACGATCGAGGATCGACGCCCGGACCGGCGCCGGGATCTGGCCCCGGAGACCCGTCCGGCCGGCTGATTTCTTGCGGAACTACTCCGTCTAGACTCGTTCTAAAGGTTTGAGCGTTGCGTGCGCTCACCGCTCCCTCCCTGAGCGGATTTGGCAGCCGGTCGCCCCAACCTGGCTGCGTTTAGTTTCCCCGGGGTGCCGCGTTCGCGGCGTCCCGGGGAGTTTTAGGCTTCTGCAGGACTCCCCGTAAGCATTGCCGTCAGCGCCGCCCGCGCCTCTCCCAGTCCATCCCTCTTGGTGGCGGAAAACAGCTGGACGGTTCCCGCATCCCCCAGATCGCGCCGGGTCTCCTGGAGTGCCCGGGACGCCTGGCCACGTTTGAGTTTGTCCGCCTTGGTCAGGAGCACGTGCAGGGCCAGGCCGTAGGCGTCGGCAAATTCCAGAACGCGCAGATCGCCTTCGGTGAGGCCGCGGCGCACGTCTACCATGAGAAACATGCCCTTCAGGCAGTCGCGACCCTCGAAGTAGCTGGTAATAAGCCGCGACCAGTCGTTTCTCATCTTTTCTGACACCCGGGCGAAGCCGTAGCCGGGCAGATCGACCAGCCGTTGCCCGTCCGCTAGGGAGAAAAAATTCACCAATTGCGTGCGGCCGGGCGTTTTGCTGGTGCGGGCAAACTGCTTTCGATTCACTATCGCATTGATTGCGCTGGATTTTCCGGCATTTGAGCGACCCACGAAGGCGACCTCCGCACCGTCGTCGGCCAGGAACTGGGCGGCCGAGCTGGCGCTCAGGAGAAATTTAGCCTGCGGGTATTGCGACATGGGATAGAGGACCAATATGTGTATAATTCGCCAGCTCGACAGCAGGCCGAGCACGCCCGCATGTTGAAGGGCAATGGCGCTTCGGGCAAGCACCCGCAGTGTGCACCCCGAAATCGATCCAGGATCGAAAACAGTCGAACAATCAGCTTATTCCCAACTAACCGGCGATCGGCGACTCGCTCGCCGCGCTTGAATACGGTCGAATGGTATGAAAATTAACGTTGTAGCTCTTGCTGTCCTGTCGCTCGCCGCCTCGGCTGCGTCCGCCGAAAGCCTCGTAGAGGGCGACGCCGAAGCAGGCCGCGTGAAGTCTGTTGTTTGCGGTGCCTGCCATGGCGCAGATGGCAACAGCGTGAACCCGGAATGGCCGAGTCTCGCTGGCCAGCATGCCAAATACAGCTACGAGCAGCTGATGGCGTTCAAGGGCGGAGACCGCGCCAACGTGCTTATGTCGGGTCAGGCCATGGCGCTGTCTGAAGAAGATATGCGTAACCTGGCCGTTTACTTTGAAGGCCAGGCTGCTGCTGCCAAGTCGGTCGCCGATCCCGCTCTCGTCAGCAAAGGCGAGCAGATCTACCGGGGCGGCATCAGCGAGAAGAACGTCGCCGCCTGCATCGCCTGCCATGGCCCGGCCGGCAAAGGCAACGCCGCGGCCCCCTATCCGGACGTCGCCGGCCAGTACGCCGTCTATGCGGCCAAGCAGCTTCGCGACTACGCCAGCGGCGAACGCAAGTCCGGCGGACCGACACGCATCATGCAAGACATTGCTTCACGTCTCACCGAAGAAGAGATTCTTGCGGTATCGTCCTATCTTCAGGGCCTGCATTAGGCGTTCGGACAACGCAACAAGCGGGCCAAACGGAATAAACCTATAGCCATCGACCGGGTCAATTAGAGACTGGTCACCTATTCAGGAAGATCCGATGAAGCATGTTTCACTTATTCTGGCCGCGTTTGCACTCTTTCTCTCGGCCTGTTCGCAGGATCCGGCCCCGGTAGCAACCGTAGAGCCGCAGCCGGCAGCCGTCGAAGAGGTTGCGCAGCCCGAACCTGCGCCGGTCGCTGAGGACGGCGAGGAAGCAGAATCCGTGATGGTCGAGGAATCGACCGGCGAACCCGAAGCGGCTGAAGACCAGCCGATCATCCTGGCACAGGCCGACACCTCGGCCGAAAGCCAGGACTGGCAGTTTACGGAAGGCACCCATTTCTCGCGCATGGTGCCGGCACAGCCCACCGTAGGCGGTGCCGACAAGATCGAGGTCGCGGAATTCTTCTGGTACGGCTGCAACCACTGCTTCGACTTCGAACCTTATGTGAATCGCTGGGCCGAAGAACTGCCGGCCGACGTGCGGTTCGTTCGAGTGCCCGCGCTCTGGAACCAGCTCGTCGCCATCCACGGCAAGCTGTTTTACACCGAGGAAGTGCTTGCAGAAAGCGGCAAGCTCGCGGATCGCGAAGGCTTCCGCCAGGCCGTGTTCCTGGAGCTGCACCGCCGCGGAAACCGCCTGGCATCCGAATCGGCCATCATCGCCATTTTCGAGCGCTTCGGCGTCAGCGAAGCCGACTTCAAGAGCGCCTGGAGCTCCTTTGAGGTCGCGCAAAAGCTGCGCGTAGCCGACGACCTTGCTCGTCGCTATGGCCTGTCGAGCGTGCCGCTCATCGTCGTCAATGGTAAGTACCGCACCGGCGCCGGCGAAGCCGGCAGCTATCCGAAGCTGCTGGAAGTCATCGACGAACTGATCGAGCGCGAGCGGCTGAATCGCTAGCGGCGATCAATCCCCGGATTGTCAGGAAGCCACCCTTGACGGGTGGCTTTTTGCGTTGTGCCAACCGAGAATCTCAGCATGAACGCAGTTCCTGTTGCTCTTCTCGGCGCCTCCGGGCGTCTCGGTCGACTGATCGACGAACGTCTCGCCGAGCGCTATGCGGATCGGCTGTCCGTTGTTGCCCGCCTCGGCAGTTCCAGCAGCGCTGAGGACCTTGCTGGTGCCAGCATCGTCATCGACGTTTCGCTGCCGGCCGGCACGGAACGGCTCGTCAGCTGGCTCGAATCGTCCGCCGATGGACCTGCGACTATCGTCAGCGGAACGACGGGACTCAGCGAAGATCAACTGGCACGACTGCAGGGTCTTGGCGCGTCACGACGGGTGCTTCATGCCACCAACTTTTCGTCCGGCGTCGCCGCCCTCAACCACCTGCTTCGACAGTCCGCCGCGATACTCAAGGCGTTGGGCTATACGCCGGTCATCACCGAAACGCATCACAGGCACAAGCAGGACGCACCGAGCGGCACGGCTCTCACCCTTGAGAAGAATCTGGCTCCCTACGACGCGATTGATATTCACTCGATTCGCGCCGGCGAAGTCCCGGGCACCCACGAGGTCGCGTTCTTCGGCGACGACGACCAGCTCTACCTGCGCCATGAAGCGCGGGACCGCGGCGCCTTCGCGACCGGAGCGATCGAGGCGGCATTATGGTTGCATGCCCTGGATGAATCGGCTGCGCTGTTTGATGGCGACAGCTATTTCCAGGCGCGTTTCGGCGAGCATCGCTAGACGGTCTCTCCCAACGGACCGCCTGATGCGCTTTGCCCGTCAGATCAGGGCAAGCTGCTCCATCGCCTCACGAATCGCGGCCTGAGTCGCCTCACCCAGCGGCATGATCGGCATGCGGCAATCCGCCGAGCAGTGGCCGAGCAGCGATGCCGCATACTTCACGCCAGCCGGGCTCGGCTCGGCGAACAACGCCATGTGCAGCGGCAGCAGCCGGTCCTGGATTTCGGCAGCAGTCGCGTAGTCACCGGCTTTGCAGGCCGCCTGCATGTCCGCACAAAGTCGTGGCGCTACGTTCGCCGTTACCGAGATGCAGCCGTTGCCGCCAGACACGTTGTAAGCAACGGCGGTTGCATCTTCGCCGGAAAGAAAAGAGAACGGCTTCGAGATGACCGCACGTTCCAGCAGCGGCCGGGTAAGGTCACCCGTCGCGTCCTTAACCCCCGCAATTCGTGGCAGCTCAGCAAGCTCTGCCAGCGTCGCAGGCAGAACATCAACGATGGCCCGCGGCGGGATGTTGTAAACAATGATCGGCAGGTCCGTCTCGTCGTGCAGGAAGCGGAAATGCGCGTACAGGCCGTCCTGGTTCGGGCGCACGTAGTAGCCGGCGACGTGCAGAAGCGCATCAGCGCCGGCCTGTGACGCGTAGTTGCTGTACTCGAGCGCCTCTCTTGGATTGTTGGAGCCTGCGCCGGCGACGACCGGCAGGCGGCCGGCATTTTCCTCGACGACGATTTCAATGACCCGTTTGTGCTCCTCCTCGCTCAGGGTGGGTGACTCGCCCGTCGTGCCAACGGGAACCAGCCCGTCAGAACCCTGATCGACATGCCAGCGGACCAGCTTGCGAAGCGCAGCCTCGTCAAGCTCGCCGTTCGCAAACGGTGTGATTAGCGCTACCAGTGATCCCTCAATCATCGTCCTGCCCTCTTGGCTTCTTCCCGGCGCCCGGCCGAACGGAAGCGGTTTGTCGTCCCGAAAACGAAAAAACCCCGGCGCCTGTTCTCGGCTGCCGGGGTCTGGTGATGTGTTGGTTTATCGTTTGCCTGCTACAGCACGCCGCCCCGGTGGTCAGCCTCCGGTTTGCATACCTTTTTGTCGCGCTGGCAAATTGATCCCATGGGCGCGAGCATGCACGCGGTCCGGTGAGCAGTCAATCCCCGGAATCGCCTGCTCAACTCCCGGGACAGTCACGCGCTCGCAGCTTTCACAATCATGCGCTAGTCTTGGCCCACTCTTTGTCGACAACGAATCCCGGGGGCAACGTGATTTACGACAGCATTCTCGACACCATCGGCGATACGCCGATCGTCAAGCTCCATCGAATTCCACCCAAGGGCGTCGACCTCTACGTCAAGGTCGAAGCGTTTAACCCGATCGGCTCGGTCAAGGACCGGCTGGCGTTTGCCATTATTGACGATGCGGAAAAGTCGGGGCGACTGAAGCCGGGGCAGACCGTGGTCGAGGCGACCTCCGGAAACACCGGCATTGCGCTGGCGATGGTCTGCGCGGCCAAGGGATATCCCTTCGTCGCGACGATGGCGGAATCCTTTTCGGTCGAACGCCGAAAAATCATGCGCGCGATGGGTGCCAAGGTCATTCTGACGCCCGCGGCGGAACGCGGCAGCGGCATGGTGCGCAAGGCCAAGGAGCTTTCGGAACAGCACGGATGGTTCTGGGCCAGCCAGTTCACGAACCCGGCCAACCCCGCCTACCATC
>CAZFVT010000208.1:0-6114 GCA_964522355.1 uncultured Woeseiaceae bacterium
ATTCACTTCCTGTCGAAGGACGGCGACCCGGTGGAATGCCTGACTGACTCGATCGTCGAGTTTGATGAGGACGGCCAGCTCGTCGGCACCATTGCGGTTTACACAGAAATCACCGAGCGGGCGCGCGCCGACACCAAGTACCGCAACCTGTACAGGTCGACGCCGGCGATGCTGCACACCGTGGACGCCGAGGGTGCCATCGCGACCGTCACGGACCACTGGCTGCAGAAAATGGGCTACCGCCGCGAGGACGTCATCGGCCGGCCCGTTTTCGACTTCTACAGTGACGCCGATCGCAAGCGCCTGGGGGGAAGTTACGACCCTGAGCTGCAGCACGAATTTCTGAATCAGAAGCGGCAGATGGTTACCCGCGACGGCCGGGTGCTCGACCTGATCATGTCAGCCGTTTTCCATCGCGACGAAAAAGGCGCCGTGCTGCGCCGGCTGGTGGCATCGAAAGACGTTACGGAGCGCAATCGCGTAGAGCGGGAACTTCGGATTGCGGTGGCGGAAAACGCGAAACTTCGCGAAGAGCTGCAGCGCGAACGCGACTACCTGCGCGAGGAAGTAAACGTATCGATGAACTTCGGGCGTATCGTCGGCACCAGTGCGGCGCTGCGCCAGATGCTGTCGCAGATCGATGCCGTCGCGCAGACGCCCGCCAACGTGATGGTTCTCGGTGAGTCGGGTGTTGGCAAGGAGCTCGTGGCCCACGCCATCCACGCGCGCAGCAGCCGATCTGACGCACCGCTGGTGAAGGTCAACTGTGCGTCGATTCCCAAGGAACTCTTCGAAAGCGAATTCTTTGGCCACGTCAAAGGCGCGTTCACCGGCGCGCACCGGGACCGGGTCGGTCGCTTTCAGCTCGCTGATGGCGGCACCATCTTCCTCGACGAAGTCGGCGAGATTCCGATCGAACTGCAGGGCAAGCTGCTCCGCGTCCTCCAGGAGAGCGAGTTCGAACGCGTCGGTGACGACACGACGAGAAGCGTCGATGTCCGCGTCATCGCGGCCACCAATCGCGACCTTGAACAGCTGATGCTAGACGGGGAGTTTCGCGAGGACCTGTTCTATCGCTTGAGCGTTTTTCCCATCCGCGTGCCGCCGCTCAGGGAACGCGGCGACGACGTCGTTCAGCTCGCCCGGCATTTTCTCGATGATACGCTGCGGGATTTCGGCCGACAGCCGCTGGCGCTGACGCGTGCCCAGGTAGCGACCCTGAGAGCCTACGACTGGCCGGGAAACGTCAGGGAGCTCAAGAACGTCATCGAACGGGCCGTCATACTTTCACGGCCGGATGCCGGGCGACTGGACCTGCCGCTGCCAGGGGCTCAATCGTTCGCAGAACCGGCGCTGACCGACTCCGGAGAGAGTCCGGAAGAAGGCCGTGGCGATGACGAAAGAATCCTGACCGAGGCGGAGATCAAGGCGCTGCAAAAATCCAATCTCAAGCGGGCTCTCGAGAAGACCGGCTGGAAGGTTTCCGGCAAGCAGGGCGCCGCCGTATTGCTGGGCGTAAAACCGACGACACTCGCTGATCGAATCCGCGCTTTCAAACTCAAAAAGCCGGCCTGACGTCGGTCTTGCCTGAAACCGCTGCTATTATCGGTGGTCGAAGTTCGTATCCGTTAAATCCTGTAAGATTTTTGGTCCTGTCGATGGTCTCCCGGCACCTGCTAGTCAGTTTTCTCACTGTTGCCCTAAACCTTCCCGGCCTTGTTGCCGCCGACGAGGCCATCGTCGCGACCGAGTCATTACCGGCCACCGTGCGGACGGTGCTCGACCGTCGTGATTTGCCGCCGGAGTCGCTCAGCGTCATGGTGATCGACGTCGACAGCGGCGAGACGGTGCTAGCGCATCATCCGGACGAGCCGCGCAACCCGGCCTCCGTCATGAAGCTGGTGACGACACTGATATCGCTCGACGTGCTGGGACCCGCCTACCAGTGGAAGACAGAGGCCTGGCCGCAGGGCCCGTTGCAGGACGGCGCGCTCGATGGCGACCTGCTGCTCAAAGGTTACGGCGATCCGTTTCTCGTTACGGAGCGCGTCTGGCAGATGGCACGGAGCCTGCGCAATCTTGGGCTGGACAGCGTCAACGGTGACCTGCTGCTCGACGACAGCTACTTCGACATCGGCGACTACGACCCTGGCGCTTTTGATCGTCAGCCGCTGCGCGCCTACAACGTCGAGCCCAACGCCCTGATGATGAATTTCAAGGTGGTGCGCTATTTCTTCGAGCCGGACATCGCGCACAACGCGGTCGAGATCCGCATGGACCCGGAGCTCAACAACCTCAAGATCGTCAATCGACTCTCGGTGCAGAACGGCAGCTGCCGGGGCTACCAGCGCGGCATCGCGATCAACCCCAACGAGACCTTCGATCAGATCACCTTCAGCGGTCGTTTTCCCAGTGACTGCGACATCTACTCAATGACAAGAGCGGCCCTGGAACACAACGAGTTCAGCTACGGGCTGTTCAAACGCATGTGGCAGGACGTCGGCGGCCGCTTCGATGGCGATTGGCAGAACGTCAGCTTTACGCCGCCGGAAGACGGGGAGCCTCTCCTGGTTTTCGAGTCCTGGCCGCTGGCCGACGTCATCTCCCGCGTCAACAAGTACAGCAATAACGTCATGGCCCGCCATCTGCTGCTGACCGTGGCGGCGCATAACTACGATGCACCCGGGACCGAGGAAAACGGACGCCGCGCCGTCCGCGAATGGATGCTGGAACGCGGTTTCGAGGCAGACGGGCTGGAGATCGCCAACGGCGCGGGGCTGTCCCGTTCTGTTCGCGTCAGCGCGCGGCAGCTGACCGATCTGCTGCGCTATGCCTACGCCCAGCCCTACATGCCAGAGTTCCTGTCGTCGATGTCCCTGCCAGGCCTCGACGGCACCTTGTCGCGGCGATTTGACGAGCAAGACTCTTTCGCCGGCAAGGCCCACCTGAAGACCGGCTCCCTGGATGACGTGGCCGCGATTGCTGGCTACGTCCAGGCCCGGTCCGGCAAGCGATATGCGGTCGTCACGCTGCAGAACTATCCGGATGTGCACCGCGGCTACGGTGATGAGGTGCAGGAAGCGCTGCTCCGCTGGGTGTTTCGTCAGTAGTCAAAAACTTCTTATTTGTCGCAGATTTGCGACGTAGTTCGAAGCTGGCGCGCCGGTTTGATGGTGTAAAATTCTCCCAGTTGTAAATCTTATGTTGAATAGCGGGCCGGCATTTCCTGGCGCGCTCTGGAGAGTGTCATGCGCATCATCCTGGGTCTTGTTCTGCTCGTCGCCCTGCCGGCGTTGGCGAACGCCGAGACGGCCTACGTCACCGACAGCCTGCGGCTTGGCCTGCATCGCGCGTCAGATACCAGTGATTCCGCCTTTCGCATGCTGGAAAGCGGCCAAACGCTGGAGATCGTCACCCGGGACCGAAACTACGCGCAGGTTCGACTGCCCGACGGCACCGTGGGCTACGTCAAAGCGGCCTACCTGGTTACCGACGTACCGGCAAAGTTTCTCGTCAATGACCTGCAGACCGAAAACGAGTCGCTGAAACAGCGGCTCGCTGACCTGAACGCCGCGTTTTCTCAACCTGCTGCCACAATCGAGAGTCTCGAGACGCAGGTTTCCGAGGCCAGCACAGCATTGACTGCCGCAGAGGAAGAAAGCACCGAGCTGCGGCGTCGCGTTGAGTCGCTGGAAAGCCGCCAGGCGGCATACCGCAACAGCCTGCCGCTGAGCTGGGTGGGTGCGGCGCTCGCCGTCGTGCTGCTAGCGGGTTTTCTGGGCGGGCTCTGGTGGACCGATTACCGCAGCCGTCAGCGCCACGGCGGCATTCGTATCTACTAACGGACCTTCAGAAGGCTGCCCGGTGAGCCCGGGTTCCTAGAGCGCGCGTGACTGCTGTCCGACCTGCACCGGCTGGTGATTATTCCGGTGGCCCGACGTCACGATTCGGATTTCCTCAACCTCTCGCATGATCGCGCGTGCGCGGCTGATTACCTGGTGGCCAGGCAACGTAATGCCGCTGAGGCTTTTGCCCTTGCGGATGAAAAGCTTCACGCCGAGTTCTTCCTCGAGCAGCTTGAGCTGCTTGCTAACTCCCGGCTGTGAGGTGTAAAGCCGTTCCGCCGCGGCCGTTATATTCAGACCGTTATCGACGATAGCCAGCAAATACTTCAGCTGTTGTAGTTTCATGTTGCCCCGCCCCGAGCCATCACTTACTGCAAGTTATGACCCGGGTGGCTTTCGAGGGTTTCAATCAAAGGCCGGGAATTCACAGTTTTCCGCGGCAATCTTTAGACCAAATGGTTATGTCCCGTCCGGGCGCCCCGTTCTGCGGTCGCCGGCATGCGGCAACTGTCGCTCCCCGCGGCGAGACGTTGTAGTAGCCCGCGGCCATCGTGCTGTTGCCTCGCATGCCGCAACCGAAGTGCTGTAACACACTGAATTTTCGCCCAATTCGCTGCGGTTGGCGCAGCCCTGAGACGCGCTTCACAGCACCCGCGCGCCTTGAGTGGCATGGTGTTGCCGGTAGAAAGCCCGCGTATCGCGGACGCGCCAGCAACGAGACTTTAGGTGCCGGGAAACATCCACAACCTCAACAGCGAGCAGGCGCTCGACACCCTGCGCGGCTTGCTGGTCTCGCTCATCCCGCGTGCATCCCTTTTCCTGGTTTACGCCGACGACAAACAGCCCGTCTGGCGCAGTGAGCCCTGTGACGAGGATGAAATCGACGGCTTTATTGCGGAGTTTGCGGGCGATAAGTCTGCTCCTGCGTCAGCCCGGCGAACCCTGAGTTCCGGACGTACAGCAATTGCTTCGGCAATGCGGGCAAGAAACGGCGATTATCGTGGTGCCCTGGTTGCCGTTTTTTCGAGGAACGCCGGCAAGTCGTCGTGGTTCGACCCCGGCCTCATAACCCAGATGCTCGAGCCTGCGGTAAACGTAGCTGCCGAGCTCCTCAGGCTTGTTCAGCGCGTTGACGATGTCGAAGCGCGGCAGTCGAGCGTTCGCGAGGAGCTGAAGCTCGTTTACCTGGTTGAAAAGAAGCTCCAGGGACCCGGTAATCGGCACTCGGGTCTCGCCGAGCTGGTGGGGCATAGCGGCCGATTCCTTGAGATCGCCTACAGCGTCCTGCTCGTGCCGTCCAAGCGCATTCGCGTCAGCGCGACGCACTCATCCTGGAAATCGGTTAATCGCCGCGCCGTTGATCGCTACGTCATCGAAAACCTGCTGCCGCAGATGGACGGCGATGCGGGTCCGGTCGTGTTTGAGATTGCGTCGATAGAAGGTGCGGACCACCCGAACGATCAGAGATACCAGGCCCTGCTGAGTCCGCTGCTGAACGCGGACGGCGCTGTTGAGGGCGTAATCGCACAGCTTGGCCGGGTAAACAACAAACCTTTCAGAGACAGCCACAAGCGTTTCATGACGCACATGATTCGCAAAGCCGAGGACGTCATCAGGCAGTCCTTCGATCCCATGACGGGCCTGATGAACCGGGTTGGTTTCGAGGCACAGCTGCAGGAATCCGGTAAGTTACTCCGCAACGGCAAGCCGCCGCACCAGCTCGTCTACTTTGATCTCGATAATCTGCAGCTCGTCAACGACACCTTCAGTCGCGACGCCGGCGATGCCGTGCTCATTCGATTTGCGCAACTGTTGGAAGAACTGATGCCGGCGAACGCGGTGGCCACTCGACTGACGGGTGATGACTTCGTGGTGCTGATGACGCACGCAGAGTCCGATGAAGCAATGGAATTCGCGCGTGAAGTGCGAGCGCATGGCGATCAGCTGCGCTATCTGCAGGGCAGCAAATCGCTGCAGGTTACGGTCAGTACCGGGATCGCCGCGTTTGACCGGGAAAACGCCGAGCGTGAGGCGCTCAGGGCGGCAAGAATCGCCTGCGATGCGGCCAAGGATCACGGTCGCGATCGTATCGAAATCCACGACCAGGATGACAAGAGCATCATTCGTCGCTACGACGATATGCAGCTCGTTTCTGACATCCAGCGGACGCTCGATCGAGACGAGTTCACGCTCATGGCGCAGCCGATCGTGCTGTCAGCCGACCCGGCAAAAGAAGCTCGCTACGAGATCCTGCTGCGCATGAACGATG
>CAZFVT010000209.1:0-4009 GCA_964522355.1 uncultured Woeseiaceae bacterium
ATCCGCCGTAGTTCGCCGATCGAGCGTTCCCAGGTCGCGACGCTTTCACCAAGTGTCTCACTCGAGCGAGAAAGAGGTGCCCACAGTCCGAAATAAAGTACCGCAAAAACGACGAACACACCGCCGATCATTACGGAGACCTGCTCGCGCGGCTGCAGCGTGTCAAACCAGTCCTTCATCGACCCGCTGCCCGGATCTGGATTCGGCTGTTGACCTTGTCTTCATCCTGATCCGTGGACTGAATGTTGGCGTCGAACAGGCCCTGATCGTCGATCCGCCGCTGAATATCATCCAGCATTGACACGTTCGGCGCAGTCAGACGCACATCGACGACGCCGGCGCGGTAGCTGATCGCCTGAATGGAGGAGGCGCTGTTCTCGGTAACCGCGACGCTCAAGTGCTCAAGAGACTGCAGGAAGACACTCGGCTCCGAGCCAGAGGAGCCGCCGCGGTTAACCAAAGAATCAACGATCCCTTGGGGATCGCGAATGTCATCTTCAGTCGCGCTCGGCCTGATCTCCTGGTAAACGCCGAGGAAGGTACCCCGCAATGCCACCTCCTGGCGGGCGAGCTGAATATTGCCGATGGCCTTGCCGGCAACGGCCACGACGCCCAACGCCAGCAGAGCAACGGCGGCAGCACGCCAGGGCTTCAGGTAACCGGCATACTCAGTCTTCGGGCCATAGACGCCCTGCAGCAGGTTGACCCCGGAACCGCTGGCAACGGTCACGGCAAGCCGCGGCAACGCACCGTCGGCAAGCAGTCGTACGTCAAAGCTCTCGAAGCGCTCACGAAGACCCTCGAACTCCTCCGCATACTGGGCATTCGCCGCCTCATCGCAGTACAAGAGGACGTGACGCGGGCGCTGAGCATCGGAATCCTCATCCACCTCATCCAGGCATCCGGTCGCCTCCAGCGCTTCGGCAGGACTCATGTCCTGCAGAATCAGTTCGGTCTCGGCTCCGTCGTTGATGTAGGTCGTGTCGCCGCTGACGAGCAGGCTCACCGTGCCGGGAATCGCTGCCATGCCGTAGGTCTCGGCGACCATCGCGGACGGCTTGAGCTCTGCCTCGCCGAGCAGGGCCAACCAGGACTGGAGCTTCTCGTGGCTGATGACCGAGACCGGGATTCGGTCATCGTCGCGCCGGACGCCGGCGGCGAAGTGAAGGTCTTCAACATCTTCGGCCACGGTTTCTTCGAGCGCGAAGGGCAACGCCTGCTGAATCTTCGATACAGACTTCAATGGCAGGAACACCGAGGTGGTCAGCACGTCGAGGGAGGGCAGCAGTACATACAGCTGCCGATCAGCAACCGCCACGCGCGCTGCAGCCAGCGGGCCACGGACGGGATCGCCGACCCGGGCGCCGTTGGCGTCGACGACAATCCACTCGGCGATTGCCGGGTCAGCCGGATCGGGTTTCAGGACCAGGATTTCTGACACGTCTAAACGGTTCCGAGGCTGCGCAAAATCGTGCTGACGGTGCCCTGCGGGCCACGCTGCAAGACACTGTAGAGAGTGACGCGGACGGTATCAATACGCACGATCACCGTCAGCAGGAAATAGTTGCTGCTTTCGGACAGCGTGTTGATCTGGTCGGGCTGTACCAGGGACGAGAATGCATTCTCCAGGCTGGAGAAGCCGGCGAGTTCACGCTCGGAAATCAGACGCTCAACATCACCCGGCGAGATACTCTCGTCGAGCGACTGCAGGACCGCCGGTGTTGCCGTATTCACGTTGATCGGCGTGCGCCCGGGCAATGCGACGATATGCGGCTCAAGCGTATCGAACACCACTTTTTCCATACCGTCGATGGCCGCCAGTTCGCCAATACTGGAAAGCAGCTGATTGGCGGCCCGGTAGGGCGGCACGCGTCCGGTATAGATCGGATCCTCGGCGCCGTCGGGGAAGGCCGCGTCCTGGTTGGGGTCCAGCCAGTCGGCGATGATCCCCGCGTAGCGCGGGTCGAGCTGCAGCGACGACAGCAACCGCTGGAACTGTTCGAGCGTCGGTTCGTCGACATCGCCATTACCGGAGATGAGATTATTGACGTTAAATCGGCCCTGCAGGTCTTCGATGACGCCAAAGACCTCGCCGCCGTCGATGGGCAGGGGCGGCAGGTCGCTCGCCCAGATTTCACCCAGGTGATCGGTTTCGCTGTCGATCATGTCCTGGCGCAGGATCGAAGCGACCCAGCTCTCGGCACCGACCGCAACCTGGACCGCCTGGTCCCGCAGCAACAGCATTCGGGTGCGACGCACATCGAGCGCCGTATTCCAGGCCAGGTCGGTCGCGATGATCGCGACAATCGCCACGATAATCATGGCGGTGATAATCGCCACGCCGCGCTGCCGGTTCGGGCCTGCCAGCTGATTGCCGCCGCGCGTCACGGTACGACCTCGACAATGCGAGTGATTTCACCCTCATCGTAAAGGGACAGTACGATCTGCACGGCTCTCGGCCGAAGCCTCAGGACGCTCGGATCGGTCAGGTCATTGCCGGGCGGCCATTGCTCAATCCACTCGCCGTTTTGCTGCATGAACAGGAACGTCACGCTCTGCACTTCATCAAGCAGCCGCACGCTGATGATCTCGTTGCTCAAGGTGTAGTCCAGTACATTCCAGTGATAGCGAATCAGCTCTTCGTCCTCCAGGCGATAAGCGGCCCGCTGCTGGGTACCCCGCGGCAGGGTCATCGGGTTCATCCAGCCGCCGCGAGTGAGCTGTACGGCGAATCCGGATTCGAACGCCGTGGACAACGACGGGTTATAGCGATCGCCGAGCTCGCTGCGTACCGGTCTTGGCGCCAACTGCAGGAAGTCCCGGGTAATAATGCGCATCGCTCTCTGGATGTCGCGGGTACGTTCCATTCGATCGCCCAGGGCTTCCTGGACCAGCACCGACTGGCCGAGGGACCCATAGGCCAGCGCCGAAAGCAGTGCGAAGATCGCAATCGCCACCAGCACCTCGATAAGTGTGAAACCTTTCGACCGGGAGATCATTGGATTCCGGATCACTGATCGGCACCCTCAGTTTGGAAACCCGTATTCCAGGCGGCATTGGCGTCACCGGGAATCGTCGGCTCGCCAATGAATCCCGTCACGACGCCCGACGGATTCTCTTCGCCGACCAGGGTGACGACGACATCGATTCGGAACAGGTTTTCGACGCCGGTTTCCGAGATCGTCGTCTCCAGCTGCCAGTCGAGATTGGCGTACTGAACTTCGCTGGTGGTCGTGTCGACCTCCGGGATCTGGTTCAGGAGGCGCACCTCGGCGATGCGGTTCTGTGCGATCCAGCTCGCGTAGGTGCGCTGGGACATGGAGGCGGAGCCGGCGATCATCTGGCTGACAGCCACGGTCAGGCCACCCAGGGCGATCGCGGCGATCGCAAGGGCGATCATCACCTCAATCAGGGTAAAGCCGCCCAGACGGCGGCCAATCCTCATGCCTGGGTTTCGACTAGCCAATGTTGTCTTCGAGCTCGCCGATTACGATGCGGCCATCCGGCAGCATGCGCACGGTTTCGAGGCTGCCGTCCACGATGCGAGTAATAACAACGTCGAACGGCGAAACGTCACCGCTTGACATAATCATGGCGTGGGGTGCGTACTTGTTGAGCAGGGCAGGCCGGCGCGGGTCGCGGTCGTCCTCATCCTCAGGCTCGCCGTTTCCGGTGTCCGCCGCCGTCTCGTCCAGCTCGATGCGCTTGTCTTCGATCACGACGGAGAACTCGAGGCTTTCCGGCAGAGATCGGGGGCGGAGAAGGTCGTCGCCGATAATCTCCGCCCAGGTGTCCAGGAAGGGGTCGTACTCAACGAACCGGTAGCCCTGGCGAACAAACTCGAGGCCGAAGTCCCGGCCCTGCAGCTCGGCTTCGTCGGCCGCGGTTTCAATCAGCGTCGCCAGCCGTCGCGCTTCCTGCTCGATATCTCGGTCATCGCCGATGACGTTGATCGATAGCAGGGCGATCGAGGTGCCGACCACGATGATCACCATGACCACCATGATTT
>CAZFVT010000209.1:4019-6100 GCA_964522355.1 uncultured Woeseiaceae bacterium
GGGTGAATCCGCGACCCGCTGACCGACGATGCCGCAGCTTCATGATTGGCCTAGTCGATGTCCCAGTTGCCAATGTCAGCGTCTTCGCCTTCGCCACCCGGGCGGCCGTCCCGGCCCAGCGTGTAGACGTCGATCTCGCCGCGATTGCCCGGGCTCAGGTAGAGATAGTCATTACCCCAGGGGTCTTTGGGCGAGCGCTGCAGGTAGGGGCCTTTCCAGGCGCGAATGTTCGGATCCGCCGGTTTGGTCGTCAGCGCGGCCAGTCCCTGCTCGCTGGTCGGGTATGAGAAATTGTCGAGGCGGTACAGGGTGAGTGCCTGCTCGATGCCGCGAATGTCCTGAACGGCGGCAGAACGCTGCGCGTCGCCGACACGGCCGATCACGTTGGGCGCCACGATGGCCGCCAGAATGCCGAGAATGATCACGACGACCATGATCTCGATGAGTGTAAAACCCTGCTGTCGACGCGGCGATACGCGCCGCGCAATCCTTGAATTCACGTCCTTGCTCCGAATGCTGCGACGACCGGGCCGGCCGGCGCATTGACTGAGGAAAACCCAAGGCGCGAGTATATCAACATGCGCACCTCACCGTCCGATGAGACTCACGAAATAGCGCCCGGGTTCCCGCTCAAACGCTGGATATTGCCGGTCACTGTTCTCATTTTCGCCGTAATTGCCGAGTTTTTCGGCGATGCGGCCCGACTGCAGCTGCGGTTCGATCGTGCCGCCATAGAAGGAGCAGAGTGGTGGCGCGTTCTGAGCGGACACTTTGTGCATCTCGGCTGGCGGCATCTTGGCCTCAACGCGTTTGGGCTGCTGCTGGTCTGGCTGCTGGTCGGCAGGGCGTTCTCGCCCACCCGATGGGCGTTGCTGCTGGTCCTCATCACTGCCGGTACCAGCGCCGGTCTCTGGTGGATTTCACCGCAGGTGGGCTGGTACGTCGGCCTTTCCGGGCTGCTGCACGGGCTGCTGGTCGCCGGCCTGGTTGGGCAGCTGCGGCACTCCGCGGTCGAGTCCGTCTTCCTGCTTGTTGCGGTCGCGGCAAAACTTGCTCTGGAACACTGGTCGGGGCCACTGCCGGGATCCGAAGCGGCGGCTGGCGGATCCGTCGTGACTGAGGCACACCTCTATGGCGCGATGGTCGGAGCTTGTGTAGCGCTGCCGGGGGCAATTAGGGACTTCCGTCCGGCATCTATATAATCCGCGCCGAGCTATTCGTTTCACAATAATCAGGGGGCTTCCGTGACGCTAGCAATGGTTTTTCCCGGCCAGGGTTCACAGTCAGTCGGCATGCATTCTGAACTGGCAGAGCGATTCTACTCGGTTCGCGATACCTACGCGGAGGCCAGCGACCTGCTCGGCTACGACCTATGGTCCGTGGTGAGCAGTGGACCGGCCGAGACGCTTGATTCCACGGCCGTAACACAGCCGGCCATGCTGACGGCCGGCGTGGCTACGTGGCGTGTCTGGAACTCACTGGGTGGGGCAAAGCCTGCCCTCATGGCCGGTCACAGCCTGGGGGAATACACCGCGCTGGTCTGCGCGGGCGTGCTCAGCTTCAGCGACGCCGTGCCGCTTGTCCGGCAACGCGGCGAGCTCATGCAGAACGCGGTCGCCGCAGACGCGTGCGCGATGGCGGCAATTCTCGGGCTTGATGACAACGATGTCCTCGAAGTCTGTCGGAATGCATCCGACGTCGGTGTTGTGGAGGCAGTGAACTTCAATTCGCCCGGGCAAGTAGTCATCACCGGAGACCGTGTCGCCGTGGAAAAGGCGGTCGAGCTTGCCAAGTCGGCCGGCGCTCGTCGTGCCATCCTGTTGAGCGTCAGCGTACCCTCACATTCTTCCCTTATGGTCGGCGCCGGTGAAGCCCTGAGCGCCGCATTGAAGGACACGGCAATCTCAGAATCGTCGTTCACGGTGCTCAGCAGCGTGGCTGTTCGACCCTATCGTGATGCAGACGATGTGCGCAGCCTGCTGACGCAACAGGTTTCGAACCCGGTGCAGTGGGTACGCACGACCCATGCGCTGGTAGAAGCCGGCGCCGATCGGATCGTCGAAGCGGGACCGGGTAAAGTG
>CAZFVT010000210.1:0-6037 GCA_964522355.1 uncultured Woeseiaceae bacterium
TACACTCTTTCCATACATACCGATGCCGAGGGCCGCATGGCACTGGCCGACACCCTGGTGTTCGCCAGCGCTGACAAGCCAGGCGTAATCATCGACTACGCGACCCTGACGGGTGCGTGCATGAATGCCACGACGACGCGCTACAGCGGCGTTTTCACCAACCGGCCTGCCCTGCACCCACTGCTGAAGAAGGCGGGCGTGGAGAGCGGCGAGCGCGTCTGGCCGTTCCCCATTGGCGGTGAGTTCCTCGAGGAACTGAAGGCCGAAACGGCAGACATCCTGCAGTGTTCGCCGGGCGGTGGCGGCGACCACATCCTGGCGGCAAGTTTCCTTAATGAGTTCGTCGATCCGGACATTGCCTGGGTGCACGTTGATCTCTCGGCGGCGAAGCGAAAAGGCGGCCTGGCCCACATACCCAGTGACATCACCGGCTTTGGTATTCGCTTCACAACCCAACTGGTGCTCGACAAGGCTATTACCGACGCCGAATCCCTCGCCCGACTGGCGAGCGATTCGTGAGCGACTACGAGATCTCCAAGCGGTTTCGCGGCTTTTTGCCGGTTGTGGTGGACGTCGAAACCGGTGGCTTCAACGCCAAGACGGACGCGCTGCTCGAAATCGCGGCCGTCACCGTAGCGCAGCGAGACGATGGCAGGCTCGAGCGGGAGCAAACCTTTCGCTACCACGTGCACCCCTTCGAGGGCGCGAACATGGACCCTGCGTCTCTGGCCGTAAACGGCATCGACCCCAACCATCCTTTGCGGCCGGCAATCGACGAACGGGACGCCCTGCAACGCGTGTTTCGAGAGGTTCGGGCAGCGGTGCGCGAGAGCGGCTGCACCCGGGCTATTCTCGTGGGACACAACGCGGCGTTCGATCTGGGTTTTGTCAACGAGGCTATCGCTCGAACGAAGATGAAGCGCAGCCCTTTTCATCCGTTTAGCTGCTTCGATACGGCCACGCTGTGCGGGGTGGCCTACGGACAGACGGTCCTGTCACGCGCGGTAAAGGCCGCCGGTTTACCCTGGGACGAATCGCAGGCTCATTCGGCAGCCTACGACGCCGAGATCACTGCAGACATTTTTTGCGACGTCGTAAACCGCTTCCAGCCGATCTTCGAGGCAACGCTCGGTCGGGCTCATGACGGTGGAGAGGACCTGCCGGTCTCGACGCCTGGCTAGGCCAAGCCTTCCTCAGGCGTTTTCGGACTCCGCAGGCTCCGCGCCCAGCAGGGAGTGAAGCTCCCCGGAGTGATACATCTCGACCACGATGTCACAGCCGCCAACCAGTTCGCCGTTGACATAGAGCTGCGGGAAAGTCGGCCAGTTCGAGTAGGTCTTGAGCCCTTCGCGAATCTCCGGATCCTCGAAGATGTTCACGAAGGCAAACGGCTTGCCAACCGCCTTGAGCGCCGCAACGGTCTGGCCCGAAAAGCCACACTGCGGGAAGTCCGGCGTGCCCTTCATATAGAGCAGAACCTCGTGGCTTTTTAACTGATCTTCAATGCGCGTGTTGACGTCCACTGTTAAGCACCCTGTTCGGATAATCGGCTGGACTGAACGATATCGGTCTTTCGGGCCTTTATTCAAGCGTCCTGCCGGAAGAAGCCGGTCTCCAGATAGAAATCTGCCCGGCTAGCGGTTGATCCCGATCTGGTTGACGACCCGTTCAACGCCGCTCACATCGCCTGCGAGTCTGACGGCGCGATCACGAAGCGCGTAGTTGCTAACCTGGCCGCGAAGCGTAACGACGCCGTTGACGCAGGCAACGGAGAGACGAGCTGACGCGAGCTCGGGCTCCGCGGCAAAGCGACCGCGAATGATCTGCACAATCTGCTCATCGCCGCGGCTCGCCTCGGAGCTTGCCCCGGCAGAGCCGATCGGACGACCCGCGGAGCGACCCTCGCCCATCAGCATCGCCGAGCATCCGCCAAGGCTTAGAGCGGTGATCAGCGCCACCACGATGAGCGAGGCACGGCCGGTCCGGCAAGCCACAGGTTGAGGTCTCCGGGCGGCCACCGTCATAACGCCGGACGTCGCTTCGCCAGTTCATCGAGCAGCGCGTATTGCTCGTCGACGGTCATCCGCGGCCAGGCGACAATCTCCGCCATGCTCCGCCCGCAGCCCAGGCAGACCTTGTCGTCATCGAGCGTACAGATGCGAACGCAGGGTGAGGCAGGCCGCGCCCTCGGCAGTGGGTTGCTGCCGCGGTCGTCGTTTGCCTCAATAAAGCCGCTGTCGGAAGCGTTCTCACAGTCCATGTTCGAAAAGCTCTGTCACGTGTCATCGGCAGCGCGCGCAGTCGGGCACTCACCGGCAATCTGGAATAAGCGTATCGCGGAAACCGCGATTCAAGGGCGCGTATAATAGCGACAGTCGCACGGCCGTGACGAATTTTTATCGCCGTCGGCTGTTTAAATCCAACAAACCCGACCTACCCGCTGCGGATTCAGGAGCGCTCCATGAACATCGACAAGACGCTTGCCGAGGATATCGACAGGCTTGTCGCGCAGATGCTCAACGAAGACGTTGGCAGCGGCGACCTGACGGCAGGCCTGCTGCCCGCTGGCACCCCGGGTCGCGCTCTCGTGACGACGCGCGAAGCAATGACCCTGGCCGGACGTCCCTGGGTCGATGCGCTCTATCGACGCCTGGATGCCGGCGTCAGCGTTGAGTGGCTCGCCGCTGACGGTGATCAACTGGCGGGCGGAGATACACTTTGTCGGCTTGCCGGGCCCGCACAGGCCCTTCTCTCTGGCGAACGCGCCGCACTCAATATCCTGCAGACGCTGTCGGCAACCGCAACGGTAACCCGGCGCTATGCCGAGGCAATCGAAGGCACCGGCTGCCGGGTGCTGGACACGCGCAAGACCATCCCGGGTCTGCGGCTGGCGCAAAAATACGCGGTACGTTGCGGTGGCGGCAGCAATCATCGTATCGGGCTGTATGACGCGATCCTCATCAAAGAAAACCACATCATGGCGGCGGGAGGCATCGTCGAGGCCGTCGCCCTCGCGCGCGAGCAAAACCCCGGCATTCCCGTCGAAGTCGAAGTCGAATCGCTGGACGAGCTGAGTATCGCTCTCGGCGCCGCGCCGGAGCGCGTGCTGCTCGACAACTTTGCCAACGGTGACCTGAAGACAGCGGTTGATACCCGCAATCGAACACGTACCGACACCGAACTGGAGGCATCCGGGAACATCACGCTTGACGACATTCGCGCCGTTGCCGAAACGGGCGTTGATTTCATCTCGATCGGCGCGCTAACCAAGCACGTTGTTGCCATCGATCTGTCCATGCGTTTTGCAACTGACCAGGACTAAACGTTCCGCCTCTCCGAAAGTTGCCCATCTCGAAACAGCCCGGTCCGACCCCGGGGTAATGATCCATAGGACACTGATGGCCTGTGCTAGTCTCCGGCTCATCGATTGCCCGCAGGGCGGGCAAAACTCTCGCCGGAGTCGAACTGTGAATCTAACGCCCGCAACCCTGTCCCATCGCATTACGTTATTGGCACTGGCCCTCTCCACGCTGGGGTTCACATCGGCCGCCTATGCCGACATTGACCCGGAGACCTTCCCGGATCATCTGCAGGCTCTCGAATGGCGGGAAGTCGGCCCCTATCGAGGTGGCCGCTCGGCCGCAGTGGCAGGAATCCCCGGAAATCGGGACGTCTACTACATGGGGACGACGGGCGGCGGTGTCTGGAAAACGCTAGACGGCGGCGCGCACTGGGAGAACATCTCCGACGGCTATTTCGGCGGATCGGTAGGTGCCGTTGCGGTTTCGGAATGGGACCCGAACGTCATCTACGTCGGTCTTGGCGAGAAGACCGTGCGCGGAAACGTCTCTCCCGGTCAGGGCGCCTGGCGATCGCTGGACGCCGGTGATACCTGGGAGAAAATCGGTCTCGAAGACTCCCAGCACATTTCCCGCATACGCATTCACCCGCGAGATCCGGATACGGTCTACGCCGCCGTCATGGGCCACCTGTTCGGCCCCAGCGAACAGCGTGGCGTATACCGCTCAACCGACGGCGGCGATTCCTGGGAGAAGCTTCTTGGCGTTAGCGATGACGTCGGCGCCGTCGATCTCGCCATGGATCCCACGAACCCGCGGATTCTTTACGCCAGCTTCTGGCGGATTCGCCGCACGCCCTACAGCCTCGAGAGCGGTGGGGAAGGCTCGGGCCTCTATAAGAGTGTGGATGGCGGTGAAAGCTGGACACTGATCAGTGACAACGACGGCTTCCCGAGCGCGCCGCTTGGAATCATCGGCATCGCCGTCTCACCGACGAACAACAAGAATCTCTATGCCATGGTCGAAGCCGAGGACGGCGGCGTCTATCGTTCTCGAGACGGTGGGGAATCCTGGACGCGAACCAACGAAGACCGCAACCTGCGGCAACGCGCCTGGTACTACACCCGCATCTATGCCGATCCGGTCGATGAGGAAAGCGTTTACGTGTTGAACGTGCGTTTCCATTATTCAAAAGACGGCGGCCGGAGCTTTACCGAGATCGATACGCCGCACGGCGACAACCACGATCTCTGGATCGACCCTGCCGACCCGCTGCGCATGATCGAAGCCAATGACGGCGGCTCGAACGTCAGCTACGACCGCGGCGCCACCTGGTCGGTGCAGAGCAACCAGCCGACCTCTCAGATGTACCGGGTGTCTACAGACAACGCCTTCCCCTATCGGCTGCTGGGTGGCCAGCAAGACAATTCGGCGGTCCGGATCCGATCCCGTTCAGCGAGCGGTGGCAGCATTGGCGTCCGCGACTGGGAGCCGACCGCCGGCGGTGAGAGTGGCCACATCGCCGCGAAACCGGACAACCCGGACATCGTCGTAGGCGGCTCCTACGGCGGCTACCTGCGGGTTCTCGATCACAGTACCGGGATCCAGCGCGCTATCGACGTGTGGCCCGACAACCCCATGGGTTGGGGCGCCGCCGAACTGGAGTATCGCTTCCAGTGGAATTTTCCGATTCAGTTTTCAAAGCACGATCCGGATGTGCTCTACGTTGCCGCCGACGTGTTGTTCCGCAGCGAGGACATGGGCGAATCCTGGGACGTCATCAGCCCCGACCTGACCCGCGACGACAAGGCGCGGATGGGACCCTCGGGCGGACCGATCACCAAGGACAACACAAGCGTTGAGTATTACGGCACGATCTTCGCACTCGCCGAATCCGACCGCGATGAAGACGTCCTCTGGGCCGGCACCGACGACGGTCGCGTGCACGTCACCCGCAACGGCGGCCGCGACTGGCAGGAGGTCACGCCATCAGGGCTTCCGACATGGGCGATGATCAACAGCATTGATGTCCATCCCTTTGAGCCAGGCGGCGCCTACCTGGCGGCCACGCTCTACAAGGGTGACGACTTCAAGCCCTATCTGTTCCGCACGACGGACTGGGGGCGAAGCTGGGCGCGCATCGTCAACGGCATTCCCGAGGACCACTTCACCCGGGCTATCAGGCCCGACCCGGACCGCGAAGGCCTGCTCTATGCCGGCACCGAGTTCGGCCTGTACTACTCGCTCGACGATGGCCGCAACTGGTCATCGCTGCAGCTAAACCTGCCGATGGTGCCGATCACAGACCTTGCTGTTAAAAACGGCAACCTGATCGCGGCCACCCAGGGTCGTGGCTACTGGATACTTGACGACCTCGCGGTGCTTCACCAGATGTCCGAGGATGACCTGGAACGCGATGTCCATCTGTTCGAGCCCGCCGATGCGATCCGATTGTCGGCCGGCAGCCGTTCCGACAACCCCGGTAACGCGGGCACCAATCCCTACCCGGGCGCATCCATCTACTATCATCTCGCCGATTCACCCGAGCCAGGCACCGAGATCACGCTTTCGGTCTATGCCGACAATGATGACGAGGCGATCTGGACCTGGAGCCGGGAGCCCGGCGCTGACGAGGAAGTCGAAGAACCCGGCCGCAACGATCCGCCCAGCACCCGCGTTTTGAAGGCGGATGCCGGCCTCAACCGACACGTCTGGGATCTCCGATATCCCGGTATGGA
>CAZFVT010000211.1:0-6005 GCA_964522355.1 uncultured Woeseiaceae bacterium
CTTCCCGATCCCCGGGTACCGGGACTTCGCTTTCCGTCAGGGTCAGCGGCGACGGATTTTCGGTAAGCGGCGCGATGGCCGTCAGCTTCATGGCTCTCACATGGCGTGTCCGTGCATGGCCCTCATCAATAGAGGCATCGCCAGGGCGAAAGCGCCGCTTGCGATCATCAGCAGTCCGGCCAGTCGGCGAATCATCGGGCGCCGTGCCCAGCGGGCGATTTCACCGGCGGTACTCCCGGCGACAAGCAGTGCCGGCAAGGTCCCGGTCCAGAAGGCAAACATGACCAGGCCGCCCGTCTCGATGCCGCCGGACGCGGCCGCCAGCGATACGCTGCTGTACACCAGGCCACAGGGCAGGGCGCCCCACAGCATGCCCGCGCCGAAGGCGCTGACGTTCGATGCGCCGGGCGACAAACGGGTACTCAGCGGACGCAGCCGCTGCCAGAGCATTGCGCCAGCCCGTTCCAGCCATGCCAGCAGGCGAAGCCCGAACGCGAGATCAATGCCGAGGGTGATAACGAGCGCGGCGGCGAGGACCCGCAGAAGCTGTAACCCGGCGTCCAGTCCGGCAACCCGGGTCAGCACCACGCCCAGAAGGCCCGCTGTCGCACCGAGCAGCACATAGAAGCTGCCGCGGCCGAGGTTGTAGATGAGTCGGCGCGTCCAGCGCTGCTCAGGCCTGATCGGATTCTCCAACAGAACGACCAGCGGCCCGCACATGCCGAAGCAGTGTCCGCTGCCAAAAAAACCTGCGAGAAACGCCGCGGTGGCGAGAGCCTCAGTCTCCATCGGCCTCGTTGGCGTATTCGCTCCCGGTGGCGTTGCGCCGCGGCTTGCGATCATCGTCCATAACGACGCTCCATGCCGGCGTATCGAGATCATCGAACTGCCCGGAGCGGGTCGCCCAGAAAAACGCGCCCACAGCGATCGCGAGCAGCAGCAGGCCCAGCGGAATAAGCAGGAACAGGATGCTCATGAACGCGCCTGCAGGGCCGTCGCGTCCCGGGTGGCGGCACCGATGCTGGCGGCGGGCGCGTGTGCGGAGCGGAGGCGCATGGTGTTAACGACCACGACGAAGGAGCTTAACGACATACCGAGGGCGGCCAGCCAAGGCGCCAGCATACCGCTTACGGCAAGCGGCACGGCCGCCAGGTTGTAGCCGATCGCCCAGAGAATGTTCTGGCGGATGATGCGGCGAGTCAGGCTTGCCGCGTGAACTGCCTGTACGAGGGTCTGCAGGCGTCGACCCGGTACCACCGCGTCAGCGCTGGCGCGTGCGAGCGCCGTCCCTGCATCGATCGCGATGGACGCATCGGCCGCAGCCAGCACCGGCGCGTCGTTGATGCCGTCGCCGACCATCAGGACGGGGCGGCCGGAACCACGCATTTTCTCCGCCAGCGCGAGCTTGTCCTCGGGACCCTGGCCGGCGT
The DNA here is from genome assembly GCA_964522355.1 of uncultured Woeseiaceae bacterium. Taxonomy (GTDB): domain Bacteria; phylum Pseudomonadota; class Gammaproteobacteria; order Steroidobacterales; family Woeseiaceae; genus JBFGFX01. Next base: position 1,431 of record CAZFVT010000211.1, read on the forward strand.
ACCAGTCATCGATGCCGAGTCTGCCCGCGACCGCGCGTACAGCGGGCGCCGAATCGCCGCTGGCAATAACGAGAGGGAATCCCATTGACCGAAGCGCGCCGATGGCATCCTGGGCGTCCGGACGCAGCTGATCGACCAGGCGGAAGCGGGCAACAGGTGCCTCGTTGCAGGCGAGATAGACGTAGGTCGCAGCGTCATCGCCCGGCGCGGCGACTTCGGCCGCAGACACGGCAAAGCCTGCCTTGCCGATTCGCCAGCGCCGTCCAGCGATACGCGCCTGAACGCCGGAACCCGGGACAACCTCAATGGAGTCGGCATCGACGGTCACCGATGGGCTGATCTTTGAGAATGCCCGTGCCAGAACGTGTTCCGATCCCGACTCGAGGGCGGCGGCAATCGCCAGGCACTCGTCTGCCGACCGAGCGGCATCGATGACCTGGACATCTTCAATCGCCGGGCGGCCTTCGGTCAGGGTGCCCGTCTTGTCGAGAATGATCGTCGGCCGTCGCGTGAGCACTTCGAGCACCCGCGATCGAATCATCAGGAACCCCTCGCTGGCGAGTCTTGATGCCGCTGCCGCCAATGCCGCCGGCGTTGCCAGTGACAGTGCGCAGGGACAGGTCACGACCAGCGTCGCGAGGACAATTTCGAAGGCACGTTCCGGGGCAATGCTAAGCCAGGCAATCCCGGTCAAGGTCGCGATGACGAGCACCGCAACTACGAACCGGCTGGCAATCCGGTCCGCCAGCTGTGCAATCACGGGCCGGTCGTTTCGCGCCCGCTCCAGCATCCGGGCAGTTTCGGCAAGGCTGGTATTGGCGCCGGTCAGCGTTACCCGATAGCTGGCGTTGCCGACCCGCACGATGCTGCCGGCGACCAGCGGCATACCGGCTTCTCGCAGCACCGGCATGGACTCTCCGGTGATCAGGGATTCATCAACTTCACAGCGCCCTGATATCAGCTCGCCGTCGGTAGGAATCACGTCGCCGGGACGCAGCAGCACGATGTCCTCAACGTCGAGCCTTTCAATGGCCACCACCTCGGCCACCTCGCCGGCCAGCCGCGTCGCAGTCTCCGGGAGCATGTTGGTCAGCGCCTGGGCCGCGTCATCGGCTCGATGGCGGCTGCGCATTTCGAGGTATCGCGTCGCGCTCAGGAACAGCACAAACATGGCGACCGAGTCGAAGTAGATGTCGCCGCTGCCGGTGAACGTGGCCCAGGTTGAGGCAGCAAAGGCGGCGCTGATTGCGAGCGCTACCGGCAGGTCCATACCCGGTTGCCGGGCTCGCAGGCCACGGATTGCGCCGGCGAAGAACGGCCGGGCCGAATACGCCATGATTGGCAGGCAGACGATCAGGCTGATGACGCGCAGAAACTGCTCGATTCTGCCCTCGATGCCGTAGTGGGCGCCGGCATAAAGCGCCACCGCGAACATCATGACCTGCATGCCGGCCGCAGCGGCGACGATCAGTCGCCGCAGGCTGGAGCGTTGTTCGTCGCTCGCAGTGCCTTGTTGAGTGCCCGGTGCGCGCGGTTGCGGCTTGAAGCCGACCCGGGCGATTTCGCTCAGCAGCCCGGCGAAGCTCAAGTCTTCATCCCGCCAGCGAATCACCGCGCGCTTGGTTGCGGGATTCACCGAGACGTCAACGACGTCAGGGCATGCATTCAGGGTAGTTTCCAGCAGCCAGACGCATGCCGAGCAATACATACCGCCGATCTCGATCAGCGCTTCTGCCTCTCCCGCGACGCTTCTCACGTAGCGGCGCCGAACATCCTGCTCGTCGTAGATTGCCCAGTTGCTGTCGGTCGCCTTCAGGCCGTATTCGGCGCGGGGTTCACCGCGATGCTCGTAAAAGGCGTCGAGTCCGTTGTCATGGATGTACTCGGCGACCGCTTTGCAGCCGAGGCAGCAGACAGGCTGGTTAACAGGCCCCAGCGCCGCGAAAAAAGGGGCGCCCGGAGGCAGTGCTTCGCCGCAGTGGAAACAGGGGCGTTCGCTACTCATCGTCTCGCGATTCCAGGCCGGTATCGCTGCGCAGCGAGTAGTCGCTGACCAGTTCGTCCGGATTGGAAACGGCGATAAAAATCGTCAACAGGCAGCCCGCCACCGTCAGCGCCGGGATGCCGATGACGAGCCACAGCATGCGATTGCTGAGACGTTTGGCCGGTTGGTCGCTTGCTGAATTCATAGGGCAGGCCTTATTCGGGGCCGCGGAAGCGGCTGAGCTCTTCGACCCGAATGGAGTCATCATCGAGCGCGGTGACAACAAAGTAGATCGACTGACCACCTGCTGCGTACTCATGCGGCACGGTAACGGAAGTCGGGAGGGTAAACACCGTTTCCGGTTCGACAAAGAACCGGGTGTCGGTCTGAATCGTCGCGCCTTCGATGCCGCGAACGGACAACTCATACTCGTGCGGCTGGTTGTGCTTGTTGATGACCCTGAGGCTGTAATTGTTTTCGATGCCTGCACGTCCGGCGTCCCGGAACAGCGTATTGCGATCGCGTATGACGTCGAGAATGACGGGCTTGCGCAGAACGATCGATGCCGTCAGGGACAGGAACAGCACGGACAGTATCGCGGTGTAGACCAGCGTCCGCGGCCTGATCAGCCGATAGGGCTCGTTGTGCAGGGCATGCTCGGTGCTGTAGCGCACAAGGCCACGCGGATAGCCCATGCGATCCATGACGCTGTCGCAGGCGTCAATGCAGGCAGCGCAGGCAATGCACTCGTACTGCAGTCCATCGCGTATGTCGATGCCGGTGGGGCAAACCTGCACGCACATCGTGCAATCGATGCAGTCGCCAAGGCCCTTCGCCTTGTAATCGTCGCCGCGCTTGCGGCCGCCGCGCGCTTCGCCACGTGCCTCATCGTAGGTGATGATCAGCGAGTCCTTGTCGAACATCGCACCCTGGAAACGCGCGTAGGGGCACATGTACTTGCAGACCTGTTCGCGCATATAGCCCGCGTTACCGTAGGTCGCAAAGCCATAGAAAATGGTCCAGAACCACTCCCAGCCACCGGCCTGGAAAGTCACCAGGTTAACGCCCAGTTCGCGAATCGGCACAAAGTAGCCGACAAAGGAAAAGCCGGTGAAGACGGCGAGCGAGATCCAGAGAAACTGCTTGGTGGCCTTGCGTGCGAACTTGTTGGCGCTCCACGGCGCTTTATCGAGCTTGATGCGTTTGCTTCGGTCGCCCTCAATAATGCGTTCTATCCAGGTGAACGCCTCGGTCCATACCGTTTGCGGACAGGCGTAGCCGCACCACAGTCGACCGGCGAGCGCCGTGAAGAAGAACAGGCATACCGCGAGAATGATGAGCAGCAGGGCAAGGTAGACAAAGTCCTGCGGCCAGAGGGTCAGCCCGAAGATGTAGAAATTCCGCACCGGCAAATCGAAAAGCACCGCCTGACGGCCCGCCCAGGTCAGCCAGGGCCCGCCGTAGAACATACCGAGCAAGAGAAACATGGCAACGCGACGCAGCGTGGCAAAGCGGCCCTTCACTTCGCGAGGGTAGATCTTGTCCTCGCTCCGGTAGAGCGCGCCGTATTCGTAGCCCGCAGCCTTGTCGTTCATGGCATCTGACCCGGGAGGCCGCTCAGGGCTTGCGAGGCCAGTTGCGTTTGCGCCGTACGAGGCGCAGCACGAACCAGCCGCTCACCCAGGCTTCCGCCCAGAGAAAGAAAAAGCCCATGGCGTAGCCGGCTTCACGGCTTTCGATGGACTGAATGTTTACCGCGTCAACGATGACCAACGGCTCGACAAAGGCGAACAGAAGCACGCTGAAGCCGCAGGCGCTCAGAAACGATATCCACGACAGGACCGCGATCTTTTGCGTATCGCGGTCCCAGTCGGGATGTTCGTCCTGCAGGTCGGTCATGCGCGGCTAGTCTCCAGAGCGTTGCTGCGACAGGCTGTAGACGTAGGCGGCAAGGATTCTCGATCGGTCTTCGCCGAGCAGTTTTCGGTGAGCCGGCATGACGCCGTTGCGGCCGACGACGATACTTTCGCGAACGGCATCCGGTGAGCTGCCGTACAGCCAGTTGTTGTCGACCAGGCTTGGCGCTCCCAGCGCCTGGTTGCCGCCGCCGTTCGGTCCGTGACAGGCACTGCAGAAGGTGACGTACTTGGTGTGAATCGGGCTGCTGGCATCGATTCCGTCAGCCATGCCGCGCACGTGTTCGACCATGTTGTCGACATCGTCACCAAGCACCGCACCGAGAGCCGGCATGATGCCGGCGCGGCCGTTAAGAATCGCGTACTCGATGTTCTCGGGCTGCCCGCCCCATAGCCAGTCACCGTCCGTCAGGTTGGGGAAGCCGATGGCGCCACGCGCCGTAGAGCCATGGCACTGCGAGCAGTAGTTGGCGTACAAGCTGCTGCCTATGCCAAGCGCTTCGCTGTTGGTAACCAGCTCTTCGTAAGGCATGGCGCCGAAGCGTTCAAAAATCGGTCCGTAGCGCTCTTCGGCGGCAGCGACTTCGGCTTCGTACTGACCCTCCTGGGACCAGGCGAGAGTGCCGTCGAAGTTGCCGAGGCCCGGGTAGAGGACGAAGTAGGCGGCGCTGCCGA
>CAZFVT010000212.1:0-5969 GCA_964522355.1 uncultured Woeseiaceae bacterium
ATCGAAAACATGAGCATTCATATCTGTAGTTCCTGCGGACACGAAGAACCTATCTTCGGGGCGGGCGGCGGCCAGGCGCTGTCCTCGGACTACGATGTTCGCTTGCTGGGCGAGCTACCCCTCGACCCGTCGATTCGAGAGCAGACGGACAGCGGCAGGCCGACCGTCGTGGCGGCGCCTGACAGCCCCCAGGCAGCGGCATACCGCGACGCGGCGCGCAGGACGGCCGCGGCGCTTGCGGCCCGCGGCAAGGACTACAGCGCCAAATTCCCCAAAATTGTCGTAGAGGACAGTTGATTGAGTATTAAATCCGACCGCTGGATCCGTGAAATGGCGACCGGGCACGGCATGATCGAGCCCTTTGAGCCGGGGCAGGTGCGCGAAGCCAATGGCCAAACCATCGTGTCTTACGGCACGTCGAGCTATGGCTACGATGTTCGTTGTTCGACCGAGTTCAAGGTGTTTACCAACATCGACGCCGCTGTAGTCGACCCAAAGCACTTCGACGAAACGAGCTTCGTCGACCGTGACTCGGACGTGTGCATCATTCCACCAAACTCCTTCGTGCTCGCCAGGACCGTGGAGTACTTCCGCATCCCGCGAAACGTTCTGACCATCTGTCTCGGCAAGTCGACCTACGCACGCTGCGGCATCATCGTCAACGTGACGCCGCTGGAGCCGGAATGGGAAGGGCACGTGACCCTGGAGTTTTCCAACACCACGCCGCTGCCGGCCAAGATCTATGCGAACGAAGGCGTAGCTCAGATGCTGTTCCTGGAGTCGGATGAGGTCTGCGAAACGTCCTATCGGGATCGGGCCGGCAAATACCAGGGTCAGCGCGGCGTTACATTGCCGAAGACCTGAGGTCTGGCGGCGGGTTCAGGCCCCCGGTTTGCTGCCGGGATCGAATGCGGCCGGTGTCGTCAGCGGCTGGTCGTCCAGCCAGGCCTTGCCCTCGCTCCAGCGAACGCGCCCCGTCTGAACGAGGCGGACGGCTTCCGGATAAATCTGATGCTCGATGGCGAGCACACGAGCCGCGAGCGTGTCCGCGTCATCGCCATCCAGCACCGGTACCCGCGCCTGCAGAACCGGCGGACCCCCATCCAGTTCCGCGGAGACGAAGTGCACGGTAACGCCATGCCAGTCGTCACCCGCGTCGAGTGCGCGCTGGTGGGTATGGAGCCCGGGGTACTTCGGCAACAGCGACGGATGGATATTCAACACCCGACCCTCGAAGCGTGCGACGAAGGCCGGGGTGAGGATGCGCATGAATCCGGCCAGTATGATGAGGTCCGGGTGGTAGGCGTCGATTGCATCGCCCAGCGCCTCATCAAACTGCTCCCGGCTATCGAAACCGCGATGGTCAATGCTGACGGCGTCGATGCCGGCCCGTCTCGCGCGCTCCAGGCCGAAGGCGTCGGCGTTATTGCTGATGACCGCGGCAATCTTGATGTCCAGGCCGCCGCTGCCTGCCGCGTCGATGAAGGCCTGCAGATTGCTGCCTCCGCCGCTGACCAGAATGACAACGGACAGCGTCCGCGGACTGTTCAAAGGTATCGGACCCCGTCGTCGCCCGCGTCGATATGCCCGAGCACCCAGCCCTTCTCGCCACTTCGGGCGAGCGAGTCGAGTGCGATATCCACGTCATGTTCCGCAACGATGAGCGCCATACCGACGCCACAGTTGAACGTTCTACGCATCTCGTCCCGCGAAATCCGTCCGGTCACCGCCAGCCAGTCGAACACCGCTGAGGGAGTCCAGCTCGACGTATCGATCACGGCGCTGAGCCCATCCGGGAGTACGCGAGGAATATTTTCTGTGAGTCCGCCGCCCGTGATATGCGCCATACCCTTGATCGTGACCTTCTGCATGAGTGCCAGCACGGGCTTCACGTAGATTCTCGTCGGCGCCATGACCAGCTGGTCGGCCGGCTCGCCGTCAATATTCGGGTTCTCGGCGATGTCCAGGACCCGGCGGATCAGGGAATAGCCGTTGGAATGCGGGCCGTCGGATGCAATGCCGATGATGACGTCGGAGGCGGCTATGCCGCCACCGTCGATCAGGCGGTTTCGTTCGACGGCGCCGACGGTGAATCCGGCCAGGTCGTAATCACCGGGCGGATACATGTCCGGCATCTCGGCCGTCTCGCCGCCGATCAGGGCGGCGCCGGCGCGCCGGCAGCCTTCCGCAATCCCGGCAACAACGTCGGTGGCAACCTCGACGTCCAGTTTGCCGCAGGCAAAGTAATCCAGGAAGAACAGCGGTTCGGCGCCCTGGACGATGACGTCGTTGACGCACATAGCGACGAGATCGATACCAATCGTGTCATGCCGCCCCAGTTTCTGGGCCAGCATCAGCTTGGTGCCGACGCCGTCGGTGCCCGAGACCAGCACCGGCTCACGGTATTTGCCAGGTGGCAATGCGAACATGCCGCCAAAGCCGCCCAGCCCGGCCATCACTTCCGGACGGCGGGTGCGCGCGACCAGCGGTTTGATGCGCTCGACGAGCTCATTGCCGGCAGCGATGTCCACGCCGGCGTCTTTGTACGTCAGGGATTTCTTGGTCATGATCTGCAGTTGCACACGGGGGCTGGCGGCAGGGTGCGTTTTCGTTCGCGACCTCTGCCATCGGGGCGATATAATAGTGAGAATTGGCTGGGACCACCAATCTTGCCGTTGTCGGCTACGGATACACTCAATCATGGCGAAAACACGGTTTACTCGCCGACGCTCCGGCGTCGCCGGGCTCTGTTTCATGCTGCTCATTGCGGCATTTCTCCGACCGGCAGCGGTCGGCGCCGTCGAGATGGCGTCCCTGTACACGGTCGAAATCGTGCTCGATCAGAGCGCCGGCAATGATCAGGAGCGCGCTTTCGAAGAAGCGCTGAAAGCCGTGCTGGTGCGGGTGACCGGTGATGAGACGGCGGGTCAGAATGAGGACTTGCTGGGCCTGTTTCCAAACCCGGGTCAATACGTCCTGCAATTCCAGCGAGGCGATGCCGGCACGTTGTTCGTCAGCCTCGACGGCGAAGCGATCGAAGCACTACTTCGGCGTGCGAATCAGCCGGTCTGGGGCAATGACCGGCCGCTCACCCTGATCTGGGTCGCGATCGATCGCGGGCTCGGTGACCGGGAGATCGTTGCGGCGGAAGAGGAGGGCGGTCTGCGCACACCGCTGGATCGAAATCGCGAGCTCAGGGAGCGGATCGAGGCGGTTGCCGAGCGGCGTGGCATTCCCATTGCGTTCCCGCTGGTCGATGGCGAGGACCTTGAGTCCATCAGTTTCAGCGACATTTGGGGCGGCTTTGACCGCGCCCTGATCGACGCATCCCGGCGTTACGGCGCGTCGTCTATCCTGGTCGGTCGAATTCGCAGTGAGGACGTTTTCGGCAACCGCTGGAGTCACTACCTCGGTGAGCAGCAGCAGACGTGGACTGGTACGCCAGAGACGGTCGTTAACCTGCTGGCAGATTCGCTGGCCGAGCGCTTTGCGATCGCCGGCAACGCACCTTCGGAAACGGTAACGCTGACGATTTCCGGCGTGGAGACGATTGCAGCGTTCGGTGCCGTGCAGAGGCTGCTGAACGAAACGTCGGTGGTCGACAGTTTCACCGTGGATACGGTCGCTGGCAGCCAGATTCGCTATGCGGTCAGCGTTCAGGGCGGGGCCGAGCGGCTGGCCTCCGCACTCGAGTTCAGCGGTGTCCTCCAGCGTCGCGACTGGCTGGACGTCGAGCAGCTGTTCCCCGGCGATGCGGGCAACGCATCGCTCGATTACGACTTCAGTCCAATCCGCATGGATACCACCTTCGACCTGCCGGCTGAGCCGGACGACAGTTCGACGGAGTCCTACACACCACGATGACGCTTCGCTGGCTGCCCAATGCGATCTCTGTCTTTCGCATCATCCTTGTCGTGCCGGTCATTGTTTTTATCCAGGACGGCATGTTTGCGGAGGCCCTCACCGTGTTCTTCGTGGCGGGTGTCTCCGACGGAGTGGATGGCTTCCTCGCCAAGCGCTTTAACTGGCACACGCGGCTCGGCGCGCTCCTGGATCCGGTCGCCGACAAACTGCTGGTTGCCAGCAGCTACGTTACGCTGGCCATGGTGGCGCAGATACCCCCCTGGCTGGCGGTCGTCGTCGTTCTGCGGGACGCCGTGATCCTGGGTGGTGCGACCGCCTATAATTTCCTGATCGCGCCGGTCCAGGGCGAGCCGACACGCATCAGCAAGCTGAACACCGTGCTGGAGATTCTGCTCGTCATCGGCGTTCTTGCTCGCGCGGCGTTCGACTGGCCAGCGGCCGACGTCATCACGGTGCTGGGGGCCGGGGTGCTGGTGACGGTCGTCATCAGCGGGGCAGACTATGTCGTGGCCTGGTCGCAGCGTGCCCGGCAGGCAACCGAACAGCAGGGGGAGAACGATGAAGGCTGATCTGAAGACCAACTGGCTCATTGCAATCGCGCTGGTGGGCTGGCTGCTCTACCTGCTGGCGCCAATTTTGACGCCGTTCGTTGCCGGCGCTCTCCTGGCGTATATCGGCGATCCCCTGGCGGACCGACTTCAGGCGTTCAAGCTGCCGCGCACGATCGCGGTCGTCGTGGTTTTCTTACTGACCTTTCTGAGCATTGGGCTGCTGATACTCCTGGTCTTGCCGCTCATTCGCAGCCAGGTGCTGGCACTGCTGGACGCGTTACCGGGCATCATCGCCCAGTTCGAAGAGGTCTGGCTGCCGAGAATCTCTGATCTGGCCGGCATGGAAGGCGAAGAGGACATCGGGCTGGCATCCTTCGTTTCCCGTTACAGCGACATGGCAGGCGACTGGGGCTCGACCATCCTAATGTCGTTGTCCCGGTCCGGCGGTGCCCTGGCCGCTGCTGTCGTCAGCCTGTTCCTCGTGCCGATCATTACCTTCTACATGCTGCGCGATTGGGATGTGATCACCGCCCGCCTGACGGCGCTGCTGCCCGACGACAGTCGTGCCACGATCGTCGGCCTGGCGCAGGAAACCGATGACGTGCTCGGCGCATTCCTGCGCGGGCAGATCATGGTGATGATTGCCCTGGGCCTGATTTACTCGGTGGGCCTGAGCCTGGTCGGTCTCGATTTCGCCATCGCGATCGGCGTCGTCTCCGGTCTGGTGAGCTTCGTTCCGTACCTTGGCCTGGTGTTCGGCATTGGCCTTGCTGGCATGACCGTCATGCTGGAGCCCAATCCACTCCTGCCGCTGGCGGGTGTTGTTGCTACCTTCACCGTGGCGCAGTTGCTGGAGGGATCTGTCCTGACGCCGAAGCTGGTTGGCGACCGCATCGGCCTGCACCCGGTCATCGTAATTTTCGCCGTTGCGGCGGGCGGCCAGCTGTTTGGTTTCTTCGGCATATTGCTGGCATTGCCGGCAGCCGCGGTGCTCTCCGTTCTGGTGCGCTTTGCCTACCAGCAATACCTGTCGGAGCATCCCGATGCCCGTCGCATTGCCGAGGCCGGCGTCGAAGGGCCTGAGGGAGATCCGGCGTCTTGAGCCAGCTGCCGCTGCCACTCAGGCTTCAGGACCACGCGATCTTTGAGACCTTCTGGACCCAGGGTAATGAGGCAGCGGTTGCGTTTGCGCGTGAGCTCGGCGAGTCGCCCTCGGCCCCCGGCGGGTGGCTGTTCGGCGCATCCTCCACCGGCAAGAGTCATCTGCTTCAGGCGCTCTGCGCGCGCCGCGAGTCCGATGCCCAGTACCTGCCCTTGAGGGACCTGAAGGTAGCGGGTGCCGGAACGCTCGAGGCGATGGGTAAGCGGCAGCTGATCTGCCTCGACGACGTCGACAGCGTGGCGGGCGATCCGGCCTGGGAAGAAGGCCTGTTCCGGCTGCTGCTGGATGCCGCGGATCACGGAGCCACCGTTGTCGCCGCCGCCGAGACCGGGGCGCGGGAAGCAGGGCTCTCGCGGGGCGAGGTCAGCAGCCGAGGCGCGCGGTGGCCATCG
>CAZFVT010000213.1:0-5942 GCA_964522355.1 uncultured Woeseiaceae bacterium
GGTAGCGATCGAGGTAGTGGGCCTGTTCATCGGGCTCCAGGCTATGGTGCAGAACCTCCGGGCTCGCGTTTCGGTGAAAAGCCAGCAGGCAGGTACCCTCATGGCCAACCAGCGTATCGACCGCCGCGGCCAGGCAGCTACCCAGGGCATCCCCGTCACGAGCCGCCACCAGTTCACCCACGGCGCTATGCCACTCGCTGGAATTGAAATCGTGTCCCATATCGAAATCCCGGCCGCCGGGAGGTGGCGGCGGGCCATAGTGTAGCTGAGTTCGGTGGATCTCCGGGCGGCTTGATGACGACGGACTGCGAGCTGTCTTTGCCGCATCGCGATTGTTAGCATGGAGCCGGCCAGAAGGCTCGGGGGGCAAAGTGGAATTTCGGAACAAGGTAGTCCTGGTGACCGGCGCTGCGCGCGGCCTCGGCCTCGAGTATGCGCTCGAGTTCGCCAGGCGCGGAGCCGAGGTTGCCATCAGCGATGTGAGGGACACCGAGGATGCACGGGCCGCGGTCCTCGAAACCGGGGCAAACTGCGTTGCGACGCAAACCGATGTGACGTCCGCTGACAGCACGACGGCGATGGCCGAGACCGTGCTGGAAGAATTCGGCAGGATCGACGTGCTGGTTAACAACGCGGCGCTTTACGGCAGCCTGAATTTTCAGCCTTTCGATCGCCTTGACGAAGAGGAATGGGACCGGGTCATGGCGGTCAACGTCAAGGGCATCTGGAACTGCTGCAGGGCCGTAATACCGGCCATGCGCGAACAATCAGGCGGCAGCATCATCAACGTGAGCTCGCTGGCCGCAACCTATGGCATGTCCAACGGCCTCCACTACACAGCCTCCAAATGCGCCGTCATCGGGCTCACCCGCGGCCTGGCCCGGGAGGTCGGCCGTCACGGCGTTCGCGTCAACGCCATCGCCCCCAACGTGGTCAATACCGATGCAACGGCCGAAGTGTTCGGCGAGAAGAAAGACAAGATCGTCGAAGTCACGCTCAGCCAGCAGGCGATTCGCCAGCCGCTGGAGCCACAGGATATTGTCGGTGCGGTGCTGTATCTCGCCAGCGACCACAGTAAAATGACCACCGGGCAAACGCTCATGGTCGATGGCGGCACCGTGATGCTCTGACCGGCGCCCGCCCGCCTTCACTGACAGCAAAGGGATTTTCATGAAGCTCGTAACCGCAATCATCAAACCCTTCCGGCTTGACGACGTACGCAATGCGTTGTCAGAGGTCGGCGTACAGGGAATGACCGTGACTGAAGTCAAGGGCTTCGGCCGACAGCGCGGGCACACTGAGCTTTATCGTGGCGCCGAATACGTGGTCGACTTCTTGCCAAAAGCGAAGATCGAGGTCGCGATCAGCGACGACCGCCTCGACGAAATTGTCGAGGCCATCGTTTCCAGCGCCAAAACCGGCAAGGTCGGTGACGGCAAGATTTTTGTCACCAATCTCGAACAGGTGGTACGTATCCGCACCGGCGAAACGGACGACAGCGCCGTCTGACGAGGCGCTGCCGTTTTGCCTGCGTACACAGCGAGGTGAGCGTTACCCCATTCCCGGCATGTGGAAAGCGCAGAGCTTGTTGCCATCCAGATCCCTGAAGTAGCCGGCGTAAAAGGTTTCGGAACGCGCGCCCGGCGCTCCCTCATCACTGCCTCCCAGTTCCAGCGCGCGAGCGTGGAGCGCATCGACCATCTCGGATGAACCGGCCGCCAGGGCAACCATCATGCCGTTACCAACGCTTTGCGGTTTCCCGTCGAAGGGCTTTGTTACGCCAATACCCGGTGCGCCCGGCGCGGCGCCCCAGGCGATAAAGCTCTCTTCATCCATGATTCGCTTGCCGCCCAGCAATTCCAGCAGTCCGTCGTAAAACGCCGCGGCCTTTTGCACGTCGCTGGTACCCATCGTCACGTATCCGATCATTTTTGGTTCCTCATTATTGCGTTGCAGGTTCTAGTCTAGCGCTCCTCGACACAGCCGTTCACGCTCCGGGGGCAAACAGGGCCGACCACTGATTGAGCTTGCCATCGAACGAAAGCGCTGCATGCGCCGGGCTCGTCGACGGAAGATCCAGCAGACCGATACCGCGCCGTTCGGCCTCGACAGACCCGGAAAGCTCTTTATCGAAGATCTGTCTGGCTTTCCGGCCGTTGAATGCGATACGACGCAACTTCCGATGACCGTCGAGAAATGCCACAAGGTCGTTCGGCCGCGCGGTTTTCAGGTCGATGTTCGCGTCGAGACTGCCGGGGCGCACCGAGGAGGCCAGGACGTCCCATAGTCCGACGCCTGCTGCGAGCAGCCTGCTCTCACGTTCGGCATAGGGCAGCTGCGAATCGAATCCGGCCAGTTCGGCCATGATGCGCCAGAACGCGTTTTGTGGATTACCGTAATACTCCAGCCGCTCTATGGACAATCGACTCGGCAGGCTGCCCAGAACCAGCGTATGAATGCCGGGCGCCGAAACCGGCGGCAGGCCTGGTGAAAGGTCATTTCCATCCGACACCGTGGCCCGCCGCGTCATACCGTCAGAGCTCCGGCCGACCGCCCCGGTTAATGTAGTCGAGCGTCAGGCGCTTCAGCTGGTCATGGCGCTGCAGCTCGACAACGCAGCGGTTATTACGACAGACCGGTACACGCTGCATGGGCTCCGACGGACAGTCGTAATACACACGGTAAGGGCAGCTCTTCTCGTACTCCCGGTACTCCTCGCGGATGGCGGTCACCGAATCCTGCGCAATCGACGTCATGCACTGGATCGGATAACCGTAGTCAAGAATCGTACAGTCGTCATCGACCGCACAGTTCTGCGCCTGGTCGACAGCCGCAAAGAGACGCTCCTCCGCGGATTGGCAGCTCTGCGTCACGCGTTCGTCACGCAGCTCGGTATCGGGCCGCACTTCGCGAATCATTTCCGGCGTTAGCTCGGGGTCGTAGAGCGCCGGCGGCGGTTTGTCGAAGAAGCTGGCAATCACAAACAGCACCGTCGCAATGACGATCGACACGGCGGTTGTAGATGATGTTAGCTGCTTCATCTTCCTGTCTGTTCCTGTGACCACCGACGCTGAGGCCATTCCTGCTGGTGCCACGACGGTCGGACCGGCGCGAAAGCCATTGGTTGCAACTTATGAAAGCGGGAAGCCGATTCTAGCGGGCAAATCGGTCAATGATCGTGACGCCAGGCGGCATGACCAGCCGCTCCTGCGCCAGCATCCCTGCGCCTTCCTCCAGGGTCACCGCAGTCCCCTGCAGAATACCAATATCGATGCTGTTGTCGGCAATCTTTGCCAGCATTTCCGGGTAACAGTGCGCCTGCAGGCCGTGGCTGCCGAGCAACTCGAGCTCAGCGGCGATGAATTTGTCCAGGGCGACCGGCAGCTCGCGATCCGCGCCCGTCATGAGACCGACCTGGACGTGTCGACCGCGCTTGGCGAGGCAGCGCAGCGAGTTTCGGAACACCTCCCGACTGCCCAGCGCATCGAGCGACACGTCGGCACCGCCACCGGCAATATCCCGAATCGCGGTGGCCACATCGCCGCTGGTCGCAGGATCAATGACAGCCTCGGCCCCGGCGCGCCGGGCCAGTTCCCTGGCGTCCTCGTTCGGATCCACGGCGATAACGCGTGCATCGAATGCGGCTCCTATCAACACCGCGGACAGTCCGACGCCGCCACAGCCGTGGACCGCCAGCCATTCGCCCTCGCGTAGCCGACCCTGAGCCAGCACGGCTCGCCAGGCGGTCGCGAAACGACAGCCGAGGCTTGCCGCCTCGGCAAAGCCCAGAGAATCCGGCAGTACGACGAGGTTCTGCTCTGCATAGTCCACCGCGACGTATTCCGCGAACGAACCCCATCGGGTAAAGCCCGGCTGCGACTGGCGATCACAAACCTGTTGGTCACCTTTGCGGCACTGGTGACAGTCGCCACAGCCGCAGACGAATGGCAGGGTCACCCGATCGCCGACCCGCGCAGGGTCGACACCCTCGCCCACCGCGGCAACCACACCCGCAATCTCGTGCCCCGGCACGTGCGGCGTACGAACATCAGGGTCATGGCCCATCCAGCCGTGCCAGTCGCTGCGACAAAGGCCCGTCGCACGAACCTCCAGCACGGCGCCGCCTGGCGGCGGCTCGGGATCGTCGACGTTCGTGACTTCGATAGGTTCGCGAAAGTCGTTGTAGACAGCTGCCCGCATGAGCGTTACACCGCGCTATGGGCGCGGGAGCACCTCATCAAGCGCCGCGATGAGGGCATCGACCTCTACCAGGGTGTTGTAGTGCGCCATTGATACCCGCACCACGCCGCCGTCGGCCTCGAGGTTGAGATATTCAATCAGCCGACGCGCGTGAAAGTCTCCGAAGCGTATCGCGAGGCCATAGTCATCAATACGCCGCGCGATCTCTCCGGAATCCATGCCCTCAATCTTGAAACTGATGGTTGGTACCCGAGACTCGTGATCACCGCGTTCATGGCCGACGATCCGACAATCCTCGCGCTGCCTCAGATAGGCCAGCAGTCGCTCTCCAATCTGGTTCTCGTGATCCGTAATGGCTGCAAAGGCCTGCTCTATGCACTCGCGGGGCGAACCTTCGCTGCCAGCTCTCCGGCCAAGCTCCTGCAGGTAGTCGACGATGCCGAGGGAGCTGTAGGCCATTTCGTAGCTGGCGTTACCGGGCTCAAGCTTGGCCGGCACTTTGTCCATGGGGTAGAAGTAGTGATAGAGGTTGTCGAGCTCGAGCAGCAAGTCGTGCCGACCGTACATTACGGCATAGTGCGGCCCGTAAACCTTGTAGAGCGCGAAGACTAGAAAATCGACATCCATGGCCCTGACGTCCAGGGCCCGGTGCGGCGCGAATGCCACGGAGTCGACGCAGATTTTTGCGCCGCGCTCATGCACCACGTCGGCGATCTCACGAATCGGGTTGATGGTGCCGAGGATGTTGGATACATGAGTCACCGCGACAAGCTTCGTGCGCTCGTTCATCAATGCCGAAAGCTCGTCAAGCTCGAGCTGCAGGGTCTCCTTATTGAGCGGCCAGCGTCGAACGTGTATACCAAGCTCCTCAAGCCCGGCCCAGGGCCCGATGTTCGACTCATGATCCGATACGGTGACCACAACCTCATCACCCGGCGCGAACTGCGACCGCATGCTTCTTGCGAGATTCTGCAGCGCCACGGTAGCTGAAGGCGCAAAGACGATTTCTTCCGCACGTTCGGCATTGGTCAGCAGGCGCATCGCTTCGCGACCCTCCTGCAGCGACCGTGCCGCTTTCTGCGACAGCGCATAGCTACCGCCCGTCTGGACATTGGCGTTGAACAGGAAATCGTTCATACGGTCGACGACGCCAGAAAGGATCTGGGTGCCACCCGCGTTATCGAAGAACGACCAGCCGTTGTTCAGGCCGGGGAACTGGGAACGGACGAAGTCGACGTCCATGACGGGGGCAGCGGGCAAGTCTCTCTCCTGGTCTAGCGTTGCAGCACAGAGTGCAGGAAGGCCTTTGTGCGAGGCTCCTGCGGATCATCAAACAGTTGGGCGGGACTGGCAATCTCAACCACCCGCCCCTCATCCATAAATACGACGCGGTCGGAAACCTGGCGCGCGAACGCCATTTCGTGCGTGACGACAATCATCGTCACACCCGATCCGGTCAGCCCGCGCATCACGTCGAGAACCTCGCTCACCATCTCCGGGTCCAGTGCAGAGGTCGGTTCATCGAACAGCAGCACCCTCGGCTGCATCGCCAGCGCGCGGGCGATCGCTACGCGCTGCTGCTGGCCGCCGGACAGCTGGGCGGGGAATTTTTCTGCCTGCGACGCAAGGCCCACACGATCCAGCAGCGCGCGAGCACGCTCTGCGGCCTCATCGGCGGAGGCGCCGCGAACCCGGATGGGCGCCAGGGTAACGTTGTCGAGCACGGTCTTGTGGGGAAACAG
>CAZFVT010000214.1:0-5941 GCA_964522355.1 uncultured Woeseiaceae bacterium
GTGAATGAAGCTATAGGTGGTCCACGCGATCGTGTTGGCAACCGGAGCGCGCCACCAGCCACAGGGGATTTTTAGCGGCAGGACGTCCTGGGTCAGAAGGTAGTTGTTAATTGCACTCGCAGGAAACTCGCGATCCGAGATGCTGCCGCCATAAACCGGTCGCTCGCCGTTATTGGTCATGGCGATGAAGTGATTGCTCCAAGCAGTGAGCTTGCCGTCGTCATCGATCGCACCCTTCAGGGCGTTGAAGCCGCCGACGCGGTAGAAGTCATGCGCCATGTCGTCTTCACGAGTCCACTGCAGCTTCACGGGACCGTCAACCCGGCGTGCGATTGCGGCGGCCTCTGCGCAATAGTCGTTCATCAGGCGGCGGCCAAAACCCCCACCGACCCGGGTGTTGTGAAGGGTAACTCTGGCAACATCGATACCCAGCACCTTGGCCACGATCTTGCGGGCGTCGGTCGGCGTTTGCGTGGGCGCCCAAAGATCAAGGTCGCCGTCCCGATACCAGACCGTGGCGTTCTGCGGCTCCAGCGGCGCATGCGTGACAAATGGAAACGTGTATCGCGCTTCGATGACACGTCCGTCAGGCGCGGACTCGAACACTGATTCGGGATTGCCGTCGCGACGAACTGTTTCCGTGCCCTGGCCGCCTGACAGCAACCGGTCCGCCGTGGCGACCATATCGGTCCAGTTTTCAGTCGACGCCTCGGACTCATCCCACTCGATGCTCAGCGCTTTCTTGGCCTGGAAGGCGTTGAACGTCGAGTCCGCGATCACCGCGACTCCGGACATGACTTCGTCTGGGATACCGGTGCCATCAATGACGAAAGCGTCCTGTACGCCCGGCATCTGTCGAATCTCATCAAGGTTCGCGCTGACCACCCGACCGCCGGTCGCCGGACACTTGGTATACGACGCATAGACCATGCCGGGAAGTACCTGGTCGATGCCGAACAGCGGCCGACCGGTAACGACGTCGAGATTTTCCACGCCGCTCACCCGCGAGCCTATCAGCTGGTAATCACCGCGCGCTTTCAGGGTCAGGCTGTTCGTGTCGGGAATCGATTGTGCTGCGGCTGATTCGGCAAACTCTGCGTAATGCGCGCGCCGGCCGCTGGCCGCGTGCGACAGATGACTGTCCGCAGTCTCGATTGCCGAGGCCGGCACCTGCCAGCGCTCCGCCGCCGCCGCAACCAGCATGGCTTTTACCGCCGCTGCGGACTGCCGATAGACATCCCAGTGCTTGCGGATGCTCGTCGATCCGCCGGCTTCCTGGAAACCGTAGAGTTCTTCGCTGGCCGCCGACGTTATCGGCCGGACGTCATCCCAGTCGGCGTCGAGCTCCTCGGCCACAATCATGGCAAACGCCGTCTTGATGCCCTGGCCGATCTCCGGACTGACGGAATGAACGTAAATCGGACCCTCCGTCGACACCTGGATATAGGCGTTGAAGGTCAGCGCCGTGTCGTCGCCCGAATCGGCCATCGCAGCGAGTTCGGACAGGGCAGAGCGCGCATCGAGGCTGAAGGCCAGCGCCAGGCCACCGCCGGCAAGCCCTGAGAGCTTGATAAAGCTCCGTCGGTCCATCCCGGCGGACCGCTTCTGTGTCAGTGCCCGGCGTGATTCGTCGCTGTTCGCTGCAAGGTCGTCTGAACGCTTCATGACTTCTGCCCCGCAGCGCGGTGAATGGCGCGCCGAATTCTCGGGTAGGTGCCGCAGCGGCAGAGATTGCCCGCCATCGCCGCATCGATGTCCTCATCGCTGGGTTGCGGTGTCCTTTCGAGCAGCGCAGCGGCAGACATGAGCTGACCGGCCTGGCAGTAGCCGCACTGCGGCACATCGAGGTCGATCCAGGCCTGTTGCAACGGGTGCAGGCCGACGTTTCGAGCGAGGCCTTCAACGGTTGTTACTGCCTTGCCGGCAACACTTGCCGCCGGCGTCACGCAGGCACGAACCGGCTGGCCATCTACGTGTACGGTACAGGCGCCGCACTGGGCAATGCCGCAGCCGAACTTGGTGCCAACCAAACCCAGACTGTCTCGCAGCACCCACAGTAGCGGGGTCGTGGGATCGAGATCGGCAACGGCGTAATCCCTGCCGTTAACCTTGAGTTCCGTGTCTGCCATCGGTTTCTCCCGGATTTTGAGAACAGCACCCCGGGTTCTCGCTGAACCCGTCGCCCTCACAAGAGTATCTCCTAACAGGTTTACAAGAAAACGATCGGCCGGCCAACGGAACGGATTGCGTCCGGACGCATGGCGAGACAGACGGGACTCCGGTGACGCCGGGGACACGGCGTGCTAGTCTTTTCCCTCACTCAACTCAGGAAAAAGGAGCTTCGATGAGTATCCTGAAAGTCGCCCGGGTGGGACTGGGCATTGCCGCGCTGGCGGGAATTGGTGCCTGCGCGTCAGGACCGCAAACAGCCACATTGGCCGACGGCACCGTTGCTTTTCGCGTCGAGTGCGATGGCGCATCCAGCGGCATGAACTATTGCTTCGAACGCGCCGGAAAGTCCTGCGGAGCGAATGGGTATGCCATCGTCGACAATAACGGCCAGATCGTTTCCGGCAGCAACGTAACCGATGCGGATCTCGGACCGATTACCAAGGCCTGGCAGGCCGATCAGAGCAGCATCCTCGTACGCTGCGGTACCTGATTCGGAATTGCCTGATCTAATCCTGCCTGATTCGTTCCAGCAATGGATCAGCGAGAACGCGGCTCACCTGAGCCGCGTTTTTCGTTGGGGCAGAGGTCCTGAAGGTCACCGTCCGGACAGCTGCGCGTCCGGCAGTGCCGCCTCGGCAAAGTCGCCGCCCAGCGCCTTGTAAAGCGCCGCGAGGGACGTGCCGCGATCAATGTAAGCCTGCGCGAGTAGGTCTTCCAGCTCGATGCGGGTCCTCTCTGCATCGAGGACCTGGATGTAGTTGTCGATTCCGGCGCTGAAACGCAGTTCGGCCAGACGTGCCGCCTCGCCGGCTTCGCCCGCTGCCACGTCCAGGCGCGCCAGTCGCTCGGTTACCGCGCTATAGGTGACGAGCGCATTCTCCGTTTCCTCGAGGGCGAGCAGCCAGGTTTCCTCAAAGGCGGCAAACGCACCATCGGCTCGCGCCTCGGCAGCAATGGCCTGTTGCCGAACCCGGCCAAAGTCCAGAATGCGCCAGCTGATCGTCGGGGCAAACCGTGAGCGTTCGGCCGAGCCGCGGCCGATGGCGCCGGACTCGACGCCCGTCCAGCCGAAATCGCCCAATAGCTGCACCTTTGGGTAGTACTCCGCCGTCGCTACACCGATATCCGCGGTTGCCGATGCCAGGCGTCGCTCGGCAGCCATGATGTCCGGCCGCCGCGCCAGCCATGCGGTTGGCGCTCCGACCGTCTGCAGCTGCGGCAGCATCGGCAGGCTCGCCGGCGCGGCCAGGCGATCATAGAGTTCCTGGGATGGCGTCCCGGTCAGGGCGCTCAGCCGCTGAATGGACTGCTTGATGGCGGCTTCTGCCGTCGGCAGGGCCGCTGAGATCTGGGCCAGCACCGCCCGCGAGCGGGCGACGTCAAAGGCCGTGTTGCGGCCGGCGTTCAAGCCGGCTTCCAGTATCGCGACGCTGTCTGCCTGGTTGCTGCGGTTGTCTTCCAGTACCTGGAGTCGAATGACTTCACCCTGCCAGCGAAAATAGGTCTGTGCGACTTCGGCAATAATCGCGAGGCGCACGGCATGCGCGGATGCCTCGTCCGCCTCAACGAGGTATCGAAAGGACTCGGCCTGACGCCGCAGCGAGCCGAAGAAGTCGATCTCCCAGACGGCGTCGAATCCGGCCCGGTATCGCTCTACCGTGTCCTGGCCGGGGAACGCGAACGGATCCTCCTGGGAGATCGTGTTGCGTTCGTACTCGGCGGTCGTGTTGACCGTCGGGAACAGGCTGTAAACCGCCAAACCGCTCAAGGCTCGGGTTTCGTTCAGGGTCGCAAGCGCCTGGCGAATCGTGGTGTTCTCGATGAGGGCCGTATCGATGAGCTCCGTTAGCTGCTCATCACCCAGGCTATCCCACAAATTTCTAACTGTAGTCGGCGGATCTTCAGATACGCCCGGCGGCGGAGCCTCACTGAACTGCTCCGGCAGCTCGAGCTCCGGGGTTTCGTAGTCGGGGCCGGCGGCGCAGGCCGACAGCAACAGCGCCGCGGATACAAGGAACAGATTACGCATGGGCTTTCTCCCGATTCGCCCGGTTGCGATCCTCAAAACGGCGGATCAACACATAGATGACCGGTGTAAAAATCAGTCCGAAGAAGGTCACGCCGAGCATGCCGAAGAACACCGTCACGCCCATCACGTGGCGAACCTCGGAGCCGGCGCCGCTTGCCAGCGCCAGCGGTATGACGCCGGCGATGAACGCAAAGCTGGTCATCAGGATTGGCCTCAGGCGAATGCGGCAGGATTCGATGGCTGCGTCGACAATGCTGCGTCCGGCGCGTTCGAGGTCGCGGGCGAACTCGACGATCAGGATGGCGTTCTTGCAGGCCAGACCCATCAGCACGACGAGGCCGATCTGGGTGAAGATGTTGTTGTCGATGACCACCGGCGGCACCGACATCGGCGGCGGCGGGATGGCACCGGAGGCGATCTGTAGCCCAAAGATCAGGCCGCGAATCGTGTTGATGCCCCAAATACCGGCGATCGCCGAGAGCAGGCAAAGCGGGACGATCAGGATAACCGACAGCGGCAGGGTCCAGCTTTCGTAGAGCGCCGCCAGGATCAGGAACACGAACAGGATGCAAAGCGGGAACACGATCAGCGCCGTGTTGCCCTGCGTCGCTTCCTGGTAGGTCAGCCCGGTCCATTCGATGTCCATGCCCTGGGGCAGGACCGCGCCGGCAAGTGACGTCACGGCGGCCAGCGCCTCGGCCGAGGACATCTGCGCCGGGTCGATGCCGGCCGTCAGGTCTGCGGCCGGGTAGCCGTTGTAGCGGATGACAGGGTCGGGACCGAAGGACTCCTCGACGGTCATCACGCTGGTGACCGGAATCATCTCGTTGTTGTTGTTGCGCACTTTCAGCAGGCCGACATCGCTGACCTGGTCCCTGAACGGGGCATCAGCCTGCACGTAAACCGAATAGGTGCGGCCAAACAGGTTGAAGTCGTTGACGTAGGCCGAGCCGAGGTAGGTCTGCAGCGCCTCATAAACCGAGGTCAGCTGCATGTTCTGTTCCTTGACCTTGCGACGGTCAACCACGGCCTCCAGCTGTGGGACGTTCGACTGGTAGGAGCTTAAGACAGCATAAGGATCAAAGCCGGGCGTCTGCCGAACGGCGCCGGCCAGCGCCTGGGTCTGCTGGTTCAGCTCGCCGTAGCCTACCCGTCGTTTGTCCTGCACGTAGAGCTCCACGCCGGAAGAGTTGCCGAGGCCAAGTATGGGCGGCGGCATAAGGGCAAACGCCAAACCTTCTTCTAGCGTCGAAAACGCACCGGAGAGCTGCGCGGCGATTTCCTCCGCGGTGATGTCCCGCTCGCTCGACGGCGTGATGCCAATAAACACCGTGCCAATATTCGGCGTATTGACGAAGTGCACTGCATTCAGGCCAGGAAACGCGACGGAGGCACGAACGCCGGGCGTTGCCAGAGCAATTTCCGACATTTCCTGCAGCATCCGGTCCGTACGATCGATCGTAGCCCCTTCCGGCAGCAGGGCAACACCAAACAGATACTGCTTGTCCTGGGTGGGAATGAAGCCGCTGGGAACAGAGGTAAAGCCGTAGACGGCGAGACCGATCAGGAGCACGTAAATAACGCTCAGGCGCCCGCCACGGCCGAGGTTTCGCCGCGTGCTGTGGCCGTAAGCCTCCGCTCGCCGTTCGAACAGCCGGTTAAAGGGGCGGAAAATCCAGCCGAACAGGAATTCGATAACTTTGCCGGGGGTACCGGCAGGCGCGCCGCGTGGTTTCAGCA
>CAZFVT010000215.1:0-5936 GCA_964522355.1 uncultured Woeseiaceae bacterium
GCCGCTGCCGATGACCGGTTATTGCGAACCGATGGGCTTCGTCTCTCAGCTGCTGGATTAAGTGAAGTGCCGGCGAATCTGGCGGCAGTATAAGTGGCGTCATTTTGCCTGCCAAGAAAAGCTGCTCCATGCCGGCCTTGCGTGTCGTGCCCTTCGCGACCGCGACGACCTTGATCCAGTCGAGCTCCAGTGCCTCGAGGACCGACAGCGCCGCCGCCAACTGCCCCTTGCCGCCGTCGACAAACAGCACGTCGGGCACCGGTACCTCGCCCTTTTTGATGCGCGCGTAGCGTCGCTCCAGGGCTTCCCGCATGGCACCGTAGTCATCGCCACCACTCTCGGGCGTCAGGTTGAATCGCCGGTAATCGCTCTTCAGCGCGCCTGCCTGATTAAATACCACGCAGGAGGCGACGGTCGCCTCGCCGAAAGTGTGGGAGACGTCGAAACACTCAAGTCGCTCCGGCGGTCCGTCGAGCTCCAGCGCTTCACCAAGCTCATTGAACTGGCGCCGAATCGTCGCGTTGCTTGCGGACTTGATGCGCAGGCCCTGCTCCGCGTTTTTGCGCGCCAACTCAAGCCAGCGCGCCCGGTCGCCGCGCACCCGGTCGCGAATCGCCACCTTGTGCCCGGCCCGCTCGGCAAGACCGGCTTCGAGCAGCTCGCGGTCTTCGAAATCGGTTTCGACGATGATTTCGCCCGGCGCCTCGCGGCCGAGGTAATACTGCGACAGGAATCCGCCAACCAGCACCGAGCGGTCGGTGTCGATGCCGATGCGTGGGAAGTGATCCCGGCTGCCCTGTACGCTGCCGTTACGAATGAAAAGCACGGTCACGCAGTGCATCCGCCCGTTGGACGCGACGCCGACAACGTCCAGGTTCTTTGCCGAGTTGCGACTCATCAGCTGCTCGGAATCGACTCTCTTCAGCTTGGCGATCATGTCGCGATAGCGCGCCGCCTGCTCGTACTCCTGCCCGGCGGAAGCGGCCTCCATTCGCTCCACCATGACGTCGATGACTCGCTGGTTGCGCCCTTCGAGGAACAGCATCGCAGCGCTCACGTCGGCCGCATAGTCCTCCTCGGAGATCAGGCCGACGCAGGGTGCCGTGCAGCGCTTGATCTGGTGCTGCAAACACGGTCGACTGCGATTCCTGAAGAAGGAGTCGCGGCAGTTGCGGAGCAGGAACAGTTTCTGCAGCTCGTTGATCGTTCGCCTGACCGCACCGGCGTTGGGATACGGTCCGAAGTAGCGCCCCTTCCCTTTGCGGGCACCGCGATGAAACTGAAGTCTCGGGAACGGCTTGTCGGTTGCGACGTAGATCCAGGGATAGCTCTTGTCGTCGCGTAACACGACGTTGAAGCGCGGTCGGTGCCGCTTGATGAGGTTGTACTCAAGCAGCAGGGCCTCGGCTTCGGTATTTGTGACCGTGACCTCGACGTCCGCGACGTGGGTCAGCATCGACACCGTCTTGATATCGCTGTGATGCTTCTGGAAATAGCTGGATACGCGTTTCTTGAGGTCGCGCGCTTTGCCTACGTAGATGATCTTGCCCTTCGCATCACGCATCCTGTAGACGCCGGGATGATGCGTCAGGTTGGCGAGGAAGGATTTGGCATCAAACTCCGTGGAGTCTTGCGATGAATCAGTCACGGTCCAGCAGCTCTCGGGCTCGGGAAAACACCTGGGCGAACATCTCTTCGGTCAGGCGACCGGTATTGGTGTTGTAGCGACTGCAGTGATAGGAGTCCAGCAGAACGGCATCGCCAAGGTCATGCTCGGCGGCATGGCCAAACTTGTAGTCAGCCTGCCTCAGCCCCAGCGCCTTGACGATGGCGCGGTGCGCGATGCCGCCGAGCGCGAGGAAGACCGACTGCGCCGGCATGCGCTTTAACTCCTCGGCGAGAAACACGTTGCACTCATTGATTTCGGCACCCACCGGCTTATTCGCCGGCGGCAGGCATTTCACGGCGTTCGTGATCCGGCAATCGTCGAGAGACAGGCCGTCGTCGACCGCTTCGGAGACCGGTGCGGAGCTGAAACCAAAACGATGCAGCGTCTCGTAAAGGAGCACGCCGGCGTAGTCACCGGTAAAGGGTCGACCGGTCGCGTTTGCACCATGCATGCCCGGCGCAAGACCGACGACCAGCAATCGGGCGTCGGCATCGCCAAACGGCGGCACCGGCCGGCAGTAGTAGCCGGGTTGTTCGGCCTTGACCTCGTCGAGAAAGCCGGTCAGCCGGGGGCAGCGCCGACAGTTGCGGTCGAATGCGCCCCCCACGTGCCGGTCAGTCGTCCTGCATGTGGCGGATGATGGCCTGGCCGAAGCCGCTCGTGCCCAGCAGGGTCGCGCCGGGGATAAGCTGGTTCAGCTCTTCCTCGACTTCACCGCGGCCGTGTGGCGAATCCTTGCGCTTCGGTGCACGAATCGCCTCGCGCAGCAGCGCCAGGTCAAAGGTCAGCTCCTTGTTCGCAATCGTGTTCGCCACACCCTTGATGACCAGGTCAGCCGCCTCGTGCCAGCCGAGGTAGCGCAGCATCATCTCTGCCGATAGGATCAGGGAACCGGGATTGACCCGGTCCTTGCCGGCGAAGCCCGGTGCCGTGCCGTGCGTGGCCTCAAATACCGCCACACCCTCGCCAATGTTGCCCCCCGGAGCGATGCCGATGCCGCCAACCTGCGCGGCCAGCGCGTCTGAAATATAGTCGCCGTTCAGATTGAGCGTAGCGATCACGTCATATTCCTCGGGGCGCATCAGGATCTGCTGCAGGAAGTTATCTGCAATGACGTCCTTGACGATGATGTCGGTACCAGTTCGCGGATTCCGGAACGTCATCCACGGCCCACCGTCGATCGGCTCGGCGCCGAACTCGTCCTTTGCAAGCTGGTAGCCCCAGTCGCGGAACGCGCCCTCGGTGAACTTCATAATGTTGCCCTTGTGCACCAGGGAAACCGAGGAGAAGTCGCGGTCAATGCAGTACTGAATCGCTTTTCGGACCAGCCGCTGCGAGCCTTCGCGGGACACGGGCTTGATGCCGATCCCGGAACTCGACGGGAAGCGAATCCCGGTCACGCCAAACTCGTCTTGCAGGAAGTTGATCAACTTGTGTGCTTCCTGCGAGCCGGTCGGGTATTCGATGCCCGCATAGATGTCTTCCGTGTTCTCACGAAACACGACCATGTCGACCAGATCCGAGTCTTTCATCGGTGTAATCACGCCGGGGAAGTAGCGAATCGGACGCACGCAGGCGTAAAGATCCATCGTCTGACGAATACTGACGTTCAGCGATCGAATTCCGCCGCCGACGGGCGTCGTCAGCGGTCCCTTGATCGACACGACAAACTGCTTGAGCGCTGCCAGCGTCTCTTCGGGCAGGTAAGCGTTCTCACCGTAGACGGTCGTGGCTTTTTCACCGGCGTAGACCTCCATCCAGGCGATGGACCGTTTGCCATCGTAGGCCTGCTTCACGGCGGCGTTGGTCACATCAAGCATAACCGGCGTCACGTCGATGCCGATGCCGTCTCCTTCGATGAACGGGATAATCGGTCGATCCGGCACGGTGATGGAGTGATCGGGATTGATGACGATCGCGTCGCCGTCGTCCGGGACCTGGATATGGTCATACTGCATGTCTTGCCCTCGCACGGGTCGCAGCGACGGTATTCCCATCGCCACTGACTTTTAGCTTTTTTTGAACAATAACTTAAAAGATATTTCTAAAGTTATTTATCCGTAATGAACGCGCCCACCTTGCGGGCGGTCAGCCGGATCTCGCATGCCGCAGCCCGGCAACCCGCATCGCGACCTCCATGGCCTGCTCGTAGTTCAGGCGCGGGTCGACCGGCGACTTGTAGGCGCGCACGAGATCGGCGTCGCTTAGCCCCCTGGCGCCACCCGTACATTCCGTCACGTTCTCGCCGGTGAGTTCGAGATGCACGCCGCCGAGATAGCTGCCCATCTCCTCGTGGACGCGGAACGCCGATTCGATTTCCGACATGATGTTGTCGAAACGACGGGTCTTGGTGCCGTCTGCCGTACTCTCGGTGTTGCCGTGCATCGGATCGGCGACCCACAGCACGGGAGATCCTGTCGATCGAACCGCCTGGATCAGGTCCGGCAGATGATCCTCAATGTTCTTCGCACCAAAGCGGTGGATCAGGGTCAGGCGGCCGGGTTCGTTGTTCGGGTTCAGTATGGCAATCAGTTCCTGCAGCCACTCGGCGCTCATACCGCTGCCGACCTTGACGCCCATGGGGTTGGCAATGCCCCGGAAATACTCCACGTGAGCCCCCTCCACCTCGGCAGTCCGCATGCCGATCCAGGGGAAGTGCGTCGTCAGGTTGTACCAGCGCTTGGTGCGCGGCATGAAGCGGGTCTGGGCCTGTTCGTAGAGCAGGTGCAGGCCTTCATGCGCCGCGTAGATATCGGCCCGCTGGGTGTGGTGAATCCGCCGACCGGTGATTGACTCCAGGAAGTCCAGCGAATTCGAGATGCTGTCGACAATCTCCTGGTAGGCCGAAGCGGTCTTGGAGTGCCCTACCCAATCGAGGTCCCAGTATTCAGGGTGATGCAGATCGGCGAAACCGCCATCGATCAGCGAGCGGACAAAGTTGAGCGTCAGCGCCGCGCGCTCATAGCCGCGGAGAATCAGCTCCGGATCCGGAATACGGTCTTCCGAGGTGAACGGACTGCGGTTGACGAGATCGCCGCGGAAACTCGGCAGCGACTTGCCCTCCTTGGTCTCCATATCGGCAGAGCGCGGCTTCGCGTACTGTCCGGCCATGCGACCGACCCGGACGACCGGCTTTTTCAGCCCGTGCAACATGACCAGGCTCATCTGCAGGAGAATCTTGAGCTTGGCGACAATGCTTTCGGAGGTGCAGTCGTAGAAGCTCTCGGCACAGTCGCCGCCCTGCAGTACGAACGCCTCGCCGCGTTGGGCACGGGCGATCTGCTCCTTAAGCGCGTCGACCTCCCAGGAGGTCGTGATGGGCGGCAGACGGCTCAGATCGGCTACGGCCTTGTCCAGCGCCTGCTGGTCGGGATAAGTGGCCTGCTGGGTGGCCTCACGGCTCTGCCAGCTGGTTGGATTCCACTCATTCCTCGGGATGTTTCGGCTCACTTCAATTCTCCGCTGCAACCCGCCTGGGGCCGCATATTCTCCTGTCGGCCGCGAACTATCCCATACTTGCGTTGCCGGGCCAAAACCCCGGGCGTAATTGTCGCTCCCGCGCCCGCTGGCCAGCGCTGATCAGGCTTGGCACAATGCGCGCCTGCCGCCGTCAGGCGCACCCTATATGGCACTGGAGCCCAGCATGAAAGATCTCTTGAATCGCCTCGGATTGAGCGATATCAACCCTGGTACATGGACCGGCGGAACCGCCCTTGAGACGGCCGATGCCGGCGTCATCGACAGCGTCAACCCGGCGACCAACGAGCGCATCGCTGCCGTTCGCAACACATCGGCCGACGAGTATGAGCAGGTCATGAAAGCCGCTCGCGAGTCTTTCCTCGAATGGCGTCGCCTGCCCGCCCCTGTGCGCGGCGAAGCGATACGCCTGATTGGCAACGCCCTCAGGGACTACAAGGACCCGCTCGGAAGCCTGGTCAGCCTGGAAATGGGCAAGATCAAGGCCGAGGGCGACGGCGAGGTTCAGGAAATGATCGATATTGCCGACTTCGCTGTCGGCCAGTCGCGCATGCTTTACGGCAAGACCATGCACTCTGAACGCCCGCTGCACCGCATGTACGAGCAGTGGCACCCGCTCGGCATCGTCGGCACGATCTCGGCGTTCAACTTCCCGGTCGCCGTATATTCCTGGAATGCGTTGATCGCGGCCGTGTGCGGCAACGTGAACATCTGGAAGCCGTCGCCGAAGACCCCGCTCTGCGGCGTTGCGGTGCAGAAGATCATTAACGAAGCGCTGGCCGACATGGAT
>CAZFVT010000216.1:0-5924 GCA_964522355.1 uncultured Woeseiaceae bacterium
ACAGGTAGATCGTCAGCGGCGTCTTTGGCGCCAGCATCAGCGCGGTGATGGCAATCGCGCGCAGTGCGTAGATCGCAACCAGCCCGTTCTTCTTTTGCCAGTAGCGGCCGACCAGCCCCGAGATGAAGGAACCGGCGATGTTCATCAGCCCGATAATGGCGAGTGCATAGGCGCCAACCTCGGGCCCGAGGCCCAGGTCCTGCACCCAGGCTGGCATGTGCACGGCGATAAAGGCCACATGGAACCCGCAGACGAAGAAGCCCGCAGTCAACAACACATAGCCGCGATGCCGCAGCGCCTCGGCCAGCGCATCGCCAATGCTTTGTTCAACTTTCGAAGGGCTGCCGCCCGTCGTAACACCGGGCAACAGGAACGCCAGCGGTACAATGGCCAGGGTCGTGGTCCCGAGCAGCAGCAGGGTGGAATCCCAGCCCCAGGCCTCGATGAAGTACTGGCTCAACGGCGAGAACAGCACCTGACCCAGTGACCCGGCGGCGGTGCCAAGGCCGAGCACGAGCGACTGCTTTTCGACCGCAACGACTCGCACCATGGCGGCGAGCGCAATCGAGAACGACGACATCGCGATACCGAGCCCGGTGATGACCCCGGCAAACAGGTTGAGCATGGCGCCCGTGTCGCTGTAGGCCATGCCGGCAGTGCCGAGCGAGTAGAGCAGTGCACCGATGGCGAGGACTCTCGACGGCCCGTACCGGTCCGAAAGCGCGCTCGCGACCGGCACGCCGAAACCCCAGATCAGGTTCTGAATCGCGAGCGCGATGGCGAAGACTTCCCGACCCCAGCCGCGGGCGTCGGACATCGGTTCGAGGAACAGGCCGAGCGCGGAGCGGGTGCCGAATCCCAAAAGCGAGATCAGGCAGGCAGCGGCGATGATGACACCGACGTTTCGGGTATTGGAGGACGCGTTCAAGGGCGGCTCCGGCGCGGGCAAAGCGAGACGCTACCCAAGGGCGCGCGCGGATTCCAGTGTCAGTAACGGTTGATCCGGCACTGCACAGTCTGCTTTGCGTCGACTGCGGCGGCTCGGCACAATTGACGGCTCAGTTACGGAACCGGAACCCACAATCATGCTGATGCGCCATCTACCCGCCTTACTGTTGCTGTCGTTAACCTGTTCCACCGTCGCTGCCTCGGAAATTCTATCCATGCGTGAGCGTGCGGAGGTATTGGACAGATGGCTCGATATCCGCGTGGAAACGGTGTTGCCCGAGGTCATGCGCCGCGAGGGCGTCGACATGTGGGTGCTGATCTCACGGGAGTACAACGAAGACCCGGTCCTGAAGACCTTCCTGCCCGCGAAATGGCAGTCAGCGCGCCGGCGCACGATCCTGCTAATTCACGACCCGGGCGAGGGTCAGCCGCTCGAGACCCTGGCCATTGCCCGCTACGACGTTGGCAACACGTTCAAGAAGGCCTGGGATAAGGAGCTGCACGGGGACCAGTGGAAGCGCCTGGCTGACCTCATTGCTGAGCGCAATCCAGAGACTATTGCGATTAACTACTCCGAAACCTTTGCGCTGGCGGATGGCATCTCACACACCGAGTTTCGCCTGTTCAACGACGCACTGGACCAGAAGTTCCGCGATCGCATAGTGCCGGCTGAGGGCCTCGCAATCGGCTGGCTGGAGACTCGCTCTGACGCAGAGATGGCGGTCTACCCGCAGATCGTGCGCATCGCTCACGAAATCCTCGCTGAAGGCCTCTCCGAGGCCGTCATCCAGCCGGGAGTCACGACCACCCAGGACGTTGCCTGGTGGTATCGCGACAAAATCCGCGATCTCAACCTGACCGCCTGGTTCCACCCGTCGGTGGATTTTGTAAGGGCAGAATCGGCCGTGATGGATATAAAGCAGTCGATTGCGGCGAAGGACAACGACGACGTCATCATGCCGGGTGACTTCCTGCATGTGGACCTTGGCATTACCTACCTGCGCCTGAATACCGACACCCAGCAGCACGCCTATGTACTCAAACCGGGCGAGACCGAAGCGCCGGAAGACCTCAGGCGCGCGTTCGTCACCGGTAATCGCCTGCAGGACATCCTCACCGGAAATTTCAAGACCGGCAGGACCGGCAACGAGATTCTCGCGGCGACCCTCGCGCAGGCCAAGGACGAGGGCATCACCGCCTCTATTTACACCCATCCGGTCGGCTATCACGGCCACGCGGCCGGCCCGACGATCGGGCTGTGGGACCAGCAGGGTGGGGTGCCCGGTCGCGGCGACTACAAGCTCTATCCGAACACGGCCTACGCGATTGAGCTTTACGCCGAAGCGGATATTCCCAGCTGGGGCAAACCGGTGCGCATCCGCCTGGAGGAAGACGCGTTCTTCGACGGCGAAAAAGTGTGGTACATCGACGGCCGGCAGCGGGAGATCTTTCTCATTCCGCGGCAGCCAGCCTTGCAGTAGGGCGCGATACCGGCGACGTGTTGTCTGGCGTAACGATCAGGCGACAGGTCTCTGCAACGTTAGGCGCTCGGGGTAAAATTTCAGCACTCGTGGGGGGATACACGACTTGATGAGGGGTAATGCAGGTGGCGAATAAAGCCGGCAAGAACGACGTATCCGGCGGGATATCCCGCCGGGGATTCCTGGCAGGCGCCGCAGGCGCCGGTTCCATCGCGATGGCCGATCGCATGGCCATGGCGCAGGCCATGCTGTCCGGCGGCTCCGATCTCTCGGTGGCGGACATTCGCGGCTGGGGCGAAGTGCCCGGCGTGGTGGACATCGGCGACAACGAAAACGCCTACGGCCCCTCGCCAATGGCCGTGCGCGCCGTTGCCGAGAACATTATGGACGTCAATCGCTACGACTTCACGGCACCGCGCGAGCTGGCGAACGCGATTGGCCGCTATCACGGCTTCGACGAGCCGCCGCCGGTCAACAGTCCCTGGGCGCCCAGCGGATACCCCGTTTATGTTGAGGGCGGGTCTTCGTTCATCCTGAATCTCGTGGCGCATCGCTTCGGTATTCGCAACAACACCGGGGAGATTATCGAGGCCGAGCCGGCCTATGGCGGCATTACCCGCTTCGTGCAGGTTTATCGCGATCGCTTCGGCGCCGAGATCGAAACCAAGCGCGTGCCCCTGAACAGCGACCATCAGCACGACCTCGACGCGATGCTCGAGGCGGTGACTGACCAGACCACGCTGGTGGTGCTGACCAACCCGAACAACCCGACGGGCACGATCATTCCGCAGGCCGACATCGAGCGATTCGTAGCCGCCGTGCCGAACAGCGTCATGGTCTTCATCGATGAGGCCTACATCGACTACGTGCGCGAACCCGGCTATGGCAACAGCATTGCGCTGACCCAGAAGTATGACAACGTCATCGTCTCGCGCACCTACTCCAAGGTCTACGGCCTCGCCGGTCTGCGCCTGGGCTACGCGGTAGCCAACAAGGCGCTTATTGATGAGATGCGCTTCTTCGGCAACTCGGGCGGCATCGGCAGCGTGAATTGCTACGCCGGCATTGCCGCGCTGGACGATCGCGGCTTCGTTCGCCGCGTGCTGCGCTCGACCAACCAGGTCAAGGACTACTTCTACGACGAGCTGGATCGCATGAGCCTCGAGCCCATCCCGAGTCACGGTGCGTTCGTCCTGGTAAACATGCAGCAAGACGCGGCGGCGCTGGCCGGCCGCATGCGTGAGCGCAACATCAAGCTCAGCCGCCTGGGGCTCGATGGCCTGCGCAACTACGACAACTTCCTGCGATTCTCCATGGGAACGCCGGAGGAACTTGAGGTCACCGTTAAGGTGCTTAAAGAGGAAATGTCGGCGTAGCGGCCGGCACTTCGACATCATGGGGGGAGGACCAATGATCAAGACCAGAGGAATAGCGATTTCTGCGCTCGGCTGCGCCGTGCTGATGGCAGGCTCGGCGCTCAATGCGCAGGAGCATCCGTACAAACCCAGCTATGGCTGGGGCCAGTTACCTGAGGGACGGACCTGGGGTTCGACCAGCGCGGTTTATCCGGGCGTTGACGGCACCATCTGGGTCGCCGAGCGCTGCGGCCAGAACAGCTGCGTCGGGAAAGAAGACCTCGACCCGATTCTGAATTTTTCCACCGACGGCGAGCTTCTCAACAGCTTCGGTGCGGGACTCATCACCTGGCCGCACGGCATACACGTCGACTGGGACGGCAACGTCTGGGTCACCGATGCCCGCGGCGAAGGCGATCGCGGTCACCAGGTCTGGAAGTTCAGCCCGGACGGCGAAGTGCTGATGACCTTGGGCAAGGCCGGTGAGGCGGGAACGGGTAACGACGTCTTCGACCAGCCGTCCGACGTGCTGGTGGCGCCGAACGGCGACATCTTCATCGCCGACGGCCACGGTGCGCAGGGCAACAACCGCATCGTGAAGTTCGACAGCGAAGGCAACTTCATCAAGACCTGGGGCACGACCGGTGCGGAAGCCGGGGAGTTCCGCGACCCGCATGCGCTGGCGATGGATTCCAAAGGGCGTCTCTACGTCGGCGACCGTGGCAACAGCCGCACCCAGATCTTCGACCAGGACGGCAACTGGATTGCCACCTGGACGCAGTTCGGCCGGCCGAGCGGCCTGTTTATCGACAAGAACGACGTGCTGTACTCGGCAGATTCCGAATCCCACGTCGTCTGGTCCGGCAACTGGGGCTGGAAGCGCGGCATTCGCATCGGCAGCGTCAATGACGGCTGGGTGACGCACTTCATTCCGGATCCCGGCCAGCCTGATCCGTTCACGGGCGGCACCACGGCGGCTGAAGGTGTGGCCGTCGACAGCGATGGCAACATCTACGGCGCGGAAGTTGGCCCGCGGCAGATGGTGAAGTACCAGAAGATCGGCTGGGAAGCTCCCGAAGAGTAGGGGACAGAAACACGGCGGAGCCTCCGCAGATCGAGGCTCCGCCGGAATAGGAACGCGAAACCGGGGCCGAACCGCTGGCCGCCTCAGCCTGGCGATCCCGGTTCGGTCCTTTTTCAAGGGTGCCGCCCACAACAAGCCGTGGGAGCGGCTTCCAGCCGCGATCAGATCCGCCCGATTCCGATTCAGTCCGCGACGAGCGCCGCCGTTGAGCGCTGGTCGCGTCCTCATCCTCGCATCGGCCAGCAACAAACCGTAGGAGCGGCTTCCAGCCGCGATCAGATCCGCCGGATTCCGACTCAGGTTGCAACGAACGCCGCGGATGCATGTTGATGCGTCGATGCGGCCATTGTGCAGCCAGGAAGGTTGCGAATCGCGGCTGGACCGCTCTCGGCCATCCATGGCCTTCGCGGCATTAATGCTTCCTGCATGTCAATCCGCTCCCACGGGAATTCACGGGCCTTTTCCCGGTTCCAGTTCGGTCCCGAGCGCTGACATGCATGGGTTAGACTGACCGCTCCCACTCTACGGTGGGCCAGCGAACCAAAAGCCAGAGAAGACCGCCATGACAGGCGAACCCAATCCGCAGTGGACACGACATCTCGAGGGTATTGCTGAGGAGTTGCTCCACCTCGCCGTTGCCTGCGACGTGCGACTGAGAGACCCCGGCGTCATTGAACGAATCCTGCGCGACGACCAGACGGTCTGCGGGCGGAAGAACGAGATCGGCTTTCAGAAGCTGCGCAAGCTGCTGATGGCTACCTACGATTCACTCGGCAAGGCGATCGATCGCATCGGACCCGCGGAGACCAAGGCCGTGCTCGACGCGATCACGGCGCACCTCGAGAAACGGAGGGATGCGCCCGGGAGCCTGGGTAACGAGAGCCCGAACGATTGACCGCGGCAGTGTGAACCTCGGGACCGTTCGCGTCGTGTCGACCATTGAGCCCATCAGTCCGTCAGTTGCCCGGTTTCTGGCAGCTCACGGTATCGAATACGCCGCCATCGACTGCGATCCGGATTAAGCCGATACGGAGGCTTTCTGCGAGCCCTCCGGCT
>CAZFVT010000217.1:0-5922 GCA_964522355.1 uncultured Woeseiaceae bacterium
TGTACCAGCGTGGCAAGATTCAGGACGAGAGCCTGTACTACGAAAGTCGCAAGCATGACGGCAGCTACCCGATCATCGGGGTCAATACCTTCCTGCCGAGGCCCGGCGAAGAGGAGCAGGTCGAGGGCGCGGAGTTGATCCGCTCGACGGATGCAGAAAAGGACGAACAGATTCGCGCGCTTCGGGAGTTTCAGTCGCTGCACGCGGAGGAGGCTGATGCCGCGCTGGAGCGGCTGCAGGAGGTGGCGCAGGCGCGCGGCAACCTGTTCGAG
Source organism: uncultured Woeseiaceae bacterium (assembly GCA_964522355.1). GTDB lineage: Bacteria > Pseudomonadota > Gammaproteobacteria > Steroidobacterales > Woeseiaceae > JBFGFX01. Next base: position 273 of record CAZFVT010000217.1, read on the forward strand.
GAACTTATGCGGACCGTGAAGTCCAATTCGCTGGGCCGTATTTCTCGCGCGCTTTACTCCGTGGGCGGTGAGTATCGGCGCAACATGTAGCGAGCCTGTGGCGGCGGGATGATTGGCGGCCCCCGCTGCGCTAAGCTTGCCCGTCGTTTCTGGAGGTCGAAGCCTTGGCGATCGATGCCCGTTTGAAGTCCCTGTTTGTCATGCCGGCGGCCGTGCTGTCGCTGCTGGTATTCGTCGTTGCTGTAGTGATGCTGGCGTTCGCTGCCGGCTACCGGCTCGAATGGCTGGGCACCGCTCTCGCTGCGGCACCGATGCCGCTGCTGATCGGCCAGCTCAAGCTGAAGCCGGTCGCGCGTACGTCCGAGTTCCTGCCTTTGCATCTGCTACTGACCGCGGTCGGACTGGTCCTGTCCATGCAGGGTATGTACGACAATTTCACGACCTCATGGGAGCTCTATAACGATATCGGTGGCGCCCTGACCTCTGCGCTTTACCCGGGGATGCAAAACCTGCCGGGACTGCTGGGGCTGCTCGCGGCGCTCCTGTTTCTGCTTTACGTCTTCTGGTACTCGCGGTTTGGCCGCTTTAACGATGCGCGACTGGATGTCGGCGGCCAGCTGCCGGAGTTCGAGCTCGACGACATTGACGGCAATACGGTGCGCTCGGCGGATCTTCTCGGCAAACCGGCCGTCATCCTGTTCTATCGCGGCAACTGGTGCCCGCTGTGTATGGCTCAGCTCGACGAGCTAGTCGAGCGTTACGATGAGATCAATCGCCTCGGCATCCAGGTCTGCCTGGTCAGCCCCCAGCCGGCCGAGGAGACGAGGAAGCTTGCAGAGCGGCTTGGCGTGAGCTTCCGCTTTCTCGAGGACAAGGGTAACGCGCTCGCAAAAGCCCTGAACATTGAAGTGGCCAACGGCGTGCCCCTGGGTATCTCGGGCAACTATGCGTCAGATACGGTGCTGCCGACACTGATCGTCACCAGCGCCGGCGGCACCATCGTGTTCTCTGACCAGACCGACAATTATCGCGTTCGCCCGGAGCCCGACATCTTTCTCGCCATCCTGCGACGCGCGGGAGCCGTCAGCGGATGACGAAAGAGTCCTCGCCCGAGTCGCATGACGTCGAGGGCCTGTTTGCCGGTACCTATCTTGAGTTTCTCGGCTTCCGGTTGATTGACTGGCAGGACGGTTTCGTCCGCCTGGACATGACGATTCGTCCGGAGCACCGCAATACGGTGGGCTACCTGCACGGCGGTGTGATTGCTTCGCTTCTCGATATCAGCGGCGCACTCGCCGGCAGCTACGGCAAGTCGCAGGACAGCGTTTCGGTGACCGTCAACATGACCACAAACTACCTGTCGCCGCTTCGCGGTGAGACGGTCATCGTCGAAGCTGAGCTGGTGAGAAGCACGAAGTCGCTGTTTTTCACTCAGTCGAAACTGCTCGATCCGCAGAAAAGCCGGCTCTGTGCGACCGCGACCGGCACCTACAAGCCAAGAGCTCGCAGCGCCCAACTACCCGAATAGCGGTAATCGACCTATTGCCGTCCGGCGATCACAATGCCGGGTGCTTCACCTTCAACAACCCTGGGGAAAACTATGGTCCTTGAGAGATTTCGCGTCGACGGAAAGCTGGCGCTGGTCACGGGCGCAGGCAGTGGCCTTGGCCGGCAGATGGCGGAAACGCTGGCAGAGGCGGGCGCCAAGGTCGCCCTGGCCGCACGCCGCCGCGAGAAGCTCGAGGAGACCGCCGAGGCGATCCGGAGTGCCGGTGGTGAGGCAATCTGCCTCGACCTGGACGTGACGGATTCCGCATCGATCAGGGCATGCCTCGAGGGGCTGTACGCCGAAGCGGGCGTCGCCGATATCCTGATCAACAACGCCGGCGTTGCTCGCCAGGCGTTTGCCACCGACATGTCCGAAGAGGACTGGGATACCGTGCTGGATACCAACCTTAAAGGTGTCTTCATGATGGCGCAGGCGGTGGGCCAGACGATGATCAAGGCCGAAAAGCCCGGCAGCATCGTCAACATAGCGTCGATCCTGGGCCTTCGTGTGAGCAAGGCGCTTTCGGCCTACATTGCCTCCAAGGCCGGCGTCATACATCTGACGCGCGCTCTCGCGCTGGAGTACTCACGCTATGGCATTCGCGTCAACGCGCTGGCGCCCGGCTATTTCATCACCGAGATCAACGAGGCGGAGTTCGAGCAGGGTGCCGAAGCGCTGGTCAGGCAGCGGGTGCCCATGGGGCGGGTCGGCGACCAGCCGGAGATCGGCGGTCCCATGCTGCTGCTGGCGTCGGATGCCGGCAGCTATATGACCGGCAGCATTCTCGCCGTCGACGGCGGGCACCTGGTTGGCTCGCTGTAGCCGAGTAGCACTGAGGGCGCAGGAATGACAACCGGCAAAACAGCACAGTACGAGCAGCGTGGTCAGGTGGGGCTGGTAACCCTGCAGAGGGCGGATGCGATGAACGCCTTTAATGAGGCGCTGCGCCGTGACCTTCACGAGGCGCTGGAAGCGGCGGCGGATGACGAACGGGTCCGGGCTGTGGTGCTGCACGGTGAAGGCCGTTCATTTTGTGCCGGCGCTGATTTGAAGGGCGGTCTGGACACTGAGAAGAGCGTCGAGCACGTTCTCCAGGAGGAATACCGGCCGATCTTCGAACGCATCGAGTCGATGCCCAAGCCGGTAATTGCTGCCGTGGGCGGGTCGGCTGCGGGCATCGGTATGTCCCTCGCTCTTTCCTGCGATCTTGTGCTGATGGCCGAAGACGCCTTCCTGCTGTCGCCGTTCACGACCATATCGCTGGTGCCGGATGGCGGTCTTAACTGGCACCTGGTGCAGCAGCTGGGCTACCGGCGTGCTTTCCAGCTGAGCGTCGAGTCGGAGCGCATTCCGGCGGCGCGCTGCGTCGACCTTGGGCTTGCCAACCGCGCCGTATCGGCAGACCGTCTGCTGGCCGACGCACTCGCCTGGGGTGATTCGATAGCCGAGCGTGCGCCGCTGTCGGTAGCGGCGACCAAGCGGGCCATGCGCCACGCCGCCAGCGGCAGCTGGGCAACTACATTCGATATTGAGGCCAGCCTCCAGGACACGCTGCGAGACAGCGAAGACTGTAGCGAGGGCGTGGCCGCTTTCCTGGACAAGAGAAAAGCCGAGTTCAAGGGCCGTTGAGGAGTGAACAAATGACCCGACGCATTTTCGATGAAGAACACGAGATGTTCCGCGATTCCGTGCGGAGCTTTATGAAGAACGAAATCCAGCCGAACAGCGATCGCTGGCACGAACAGGGCATTGTTGACCGCGAGGCGTTCACCAAGGCGGGTGACATGGGCCTGCTGCTGATGTGGGCCGACGAAAAGTATGGCGGTGCCGGTGTTGATGACTTCCGCTATGAGCAGATTCTGATTGAGGAAAACCAGTGGTACGGCGATCCCGGGTTCTTCATGACCCTGCACAACCGCCTTGTGGCGCCTTACATCGGTGCGCTCGGCACCGAGGAGCAGAAGCAACGCTGGCTGCCAAAGTGCATCAGCGGTGAGTACATTCTGGCGATCGGCATGTCAGAGCCGGGCGCCGGCAGCGACGTCGCGGGTATGCGCACTCGCGCAGAGGACAAGGGCGACCACTATCTCCTCAACGGCTCCAAGACCTACATCTCCAATGGCATCAATGCGGACCTCGTCATCGTTGCCGCCAAGACCGACCCGGACAGCAGCCACGGTTTGAGCCTGTTCGTCGTCGATGCCGGCATGGACGGTTTCGAGCGCGGCCGTAACCTGAACAAGATGGGTCTCAAGAGCCAGGACACCGCGGAGCTGTTCTTCAATAACGTCAAGGTGCCGAAAGAAAACCTTCTGGGTGAATTCAATCGCGGCTTCTACCACCTGATGCATTTCCTGGCTGAGGAACGGTTGCTCGGTGCGGTGCAGTACCTGGCCGCGGCAGATGCGGCGTTTTCCATCACCAAGGACTACGTCTCGGAACGCAAGGCTTTCGGACAGCGGGTGGCCGATTTTCAGAACACGCGCTTCAAGCTGGCTGACATGCGGACCGAGATCGACGTGGCCCAGGCTTTCGTTGATCAGTGCGTCATCGAGCATAACGAAGGCCAGCTGTCGGCTGACACGGCCGCGAAAGCCAAGCTGTTCTGCAGCGAAGTGGAAGCCCGCGTGATGGACGAGTGCGTGCAGCTGCACGGCGGTGCAGGCTATATGGATGAGTACCCGATCTGCCGCATGTATCTCAATGCGCGCGTATCGCGAATCTATGCTGGCAGCTCAGAGATCATGCGCGAGATAATTGCGCGCTCGGTCGGGCTGGACCCTCGCAAGAAATCCGAGGCGAAGTCCGACAACAAGAGCGCATCGGCTGCGTGAGCCGCCAACCAGATACAAGGATTCGCTAATGAAGGTCGCGTTTGTTGGTCTCGGGGTTATGGGCTATCCCATTGCCGGTTATCTTCTCAAGGCCGGTCACGAGGTCACTGTCTACAACCGAACGGCAGCCAAGGCCGAGCAGTGGCGGCAGGAGTTCGGCGGACAGACGGCGGCAACCCCGGAGGCAGCGAGCGCCGGCGCTGACATCGTTTTCACCTGCGTCGGCAACGACGATGACGTGCGCGCCGTCATTCTCGGCAGCGACGGCGTGCTTGCCGGCATTCCCGGCGGCGCAATCATTGTCGATCACACGACGGCGTCGGCGACCGTCGCGCAGGAGGTTGCCGCGGCGGCCGCCGGGAAACAGGTGGATTTTCTCGACGCACCACTCTCAGGTGGCCAGGCGGGCGCTGAGTCGGGGCAGCTGACAATCATGGTCGGCGGTGAGGAAGCGGTTTATGAGCGTGCTTTACCGGTCATGGATTGCTACGCGAAAGCCTGCACGCGAATCGGCCCGGTCGGTGACGGTCAGCGGGCAAAGATGGTCAACCAGATTTGCATTGCCGGCGTCGTGCAGGGCCTCGCCGAGGGTCTGCACCTCGCCAAACGCGGCGGGCTGGATATCGCGGCCGTCATCAACGCAATCTCCAAAGGCGCCGCCCAGTCCTGGCAAATGGAGAATCGCTGGGAAACGATGATCAACGACGAGTTCGAGTTCGGCTTCGCCGTGGAGTGGATGCGCAAGGATCTGAAGATTGCGCTCGATGAAGCCGAACGGGTCGGCGCGACCCTCGATATGACGAAGCTGGTCGACGGTTACTACGCCGACGTCGAGCAGGCGGGTGGTTCACGCTATGACACGTCGAGCCTGATTAAACGCCTCGAACCCTGAGCATCGCGTTCGCCCGATTCCAAAGCCCTGCGCGCGCCGAATCATTCGCGCTATACTCCTCGCTTCCAGGGGTGGCCTGACGGCCTGAGATCCGCTGCATCACCAACGGTGCGTATCGAGCGGGAACCCTCATAACCTGATCCGGATAATGCCGGCGTAGGAAGAGGACCAGCAATGAAGTACCCGAAAACCGTTTGCGTCGCCGCGGCGTCGCTCGTTACCCCGTTTCCTTCTTTTGCGATCGCCCAGGAAGCACTGGACGAAATCGTCGTCACTGCCGACTACCGCGGTCGGCTCCAGTCGGAATTGCCGTCCAGCGTGACGATCCTCGACGACAGCACGGTGAACGCGTGGACCCTCCCGGGTCGGCACATC
>CAZFVT010000218.1:0-5909 GCA_964522355.1 uncultured Woeseiaceae bacterium
CCTGATGGCTTTTCCGCACGGCTTTCATATCGACTACGAAGGCAACGTCTGGACCACGGATACCGGGCGCGACAACGCGCCGGGCGGCCACCTGGTCCGGAAGTTCAGCCCGGATGGCGAACTGCTCATGACCCTGGGCCGCTCCGGGCAGCCGGGTGACGGGCCGGATGAGTTTCGCGAACCAACCGACATTGCCGTCGCCCGCGACGGGACGCTGTTCGTCACTGAAGGTCACATCAAGAACGGGCCAACGTCACGGCTGACCAAGCTCACCCCGGACGGTGAGCTGATCGCCCGCTACGGCCAGACCGGGCAGGGTCACCTGCAGCTCAGCGCGCCTCATGGCATTGCCATCGATACGGCGGGACGGCTGTTTATCGCCGACCGTGACAACAACCGCATCATGATTTGGGACCAGGACGGCGGCTACATTGACCAGTGGACGCAGTTCGGGCGGCCGAGCGGTGTTTACATCGACCACAGCGATACGCTCTACGTCGCCGATTCGGAATCCTGGGGTCCGGAGAATCCCGGCTGGAAAAAAGGCATACGCATCGGCAGCGCGCGGACCGGCCAGGTGCACTATTTTCTTGAGGACATCGAATCGCGGGATTTCGCCCACAGCGGTGCCGAGGGTGTCGGCGTTGACGGTCTGGGCAACGTTTACGGCGGCGTCGTGCGCCGGCAGATGCTGGAACGTCACGAACCGCAGGCGCCGCAGCCCACGCGCGCCGCAACCTGGTAGCGCCTCAGGCGAGGGCGTCGAAGACCTGCTCGAGATCCGCAATCAGGTCGTCGGCGTGTTCGAGCCCGACGTGCAGCCGGAGTAGCTGCACCTCGCCAAGGTTGGCCGCGAGGCTTCGCGCCGCCACGTTCTTGACCGGTTTCGCCAGGCTTTCGAAGCCACCCCAGGAGCTGCCCACGGCAAACAGCTCTAGCGCATCCAGCAGTCGCGCGATGTCCACGTCCGCGCGAAGGGCGACGGTCAAGAGCCCGTTGCCGCCCTCACCGTCTCTCTGCCAGGTTGACTGACCCGGATTATCCGGCAAGGTTGGGCTGAACAGGCGGACGACCTCGTCTCGCTGAGCCAGCCACGCGGCCACAACCGCGGCGTTTTCTTCGTGCCGCTCGAGCCGAAGGTTCAACGTTCGCATGCCGCGCAGGGTGGCATAGGCCTCATCGGGTGCGAGCGTTTGCCCCAGCGCCGGTACGGCGTCGCGCAGCACGTCGGCGGCCTGGCCCCGCGCTGAGGCGGACCCCATCATGACGTCGGCGTGACCGCCGAGGTACTTGGTGCCGGCAATGATCGACACGTCGCAGCCCAGCTCGAGCGGCCGGTACAGCCAGCCGCTGCCGTAGGTGTTGTCAGCCATCACGATCGCCTGATGTGCGTGAGCGCTCTTGCAGATCGCCGGCAGGTCCATGACCTCCATTAAATCGGAGCCCGGGGATTCAACGAACACCGCCCGCGTTTCCGGCCGCAGCCATTCATCAAGGTTCGTCACGTCCCAAGGGATCCGATCGACGCTGACACCGTTGGGCACGAGGAATTTCTCACATACGACCTCGGTCGCATAGAAGGCCGTTTCCGAGAGCAGTAAATGATCCCCCTTGTGCAGGAACGCCTGCAGGGTCGCGGCGAGTGCGGCGACCCCGGTGGGGAACAGCCAGGTCGCATCACCGCCTTCCAGATCGGTAATCGCGTCCATCAGCGCGTGCGCCGTCGTCGTGCCGCGGCGACCGTAGGAGAGGACGGTTTCATCTTTCGCCCGCCGCGCGAGCGTGTCTTCATAACTTTCCAAGGTGTCGTGCAGGATGGTCGAAGCCTTCACGATCGGCGGGTTGGCCGGGCCGGGAGTCCCGGGCCTGCCGTAATGCAGGAGCTTCGTTTCCCGGCGCATCAGGCGCTGCCGCCCTCGTTGAAGCTCGCGCGCGGATTCAGCGCGCCGCGTTCCTGCTCATCGAGCTGGTCGACGAGCCCGACTTCCCATTCGAGATAGCGGCGCGCCGCATCCATGTTGCCGTCGTGCCGATCGTGAACGAAAAACAGGTAGTCGATGCAGTCTGTCTCGCTCGGCTCGTCCGGCGTCGAGACCACCCGATGACCGGCGGCTCGCCAGGTCGCTGGGTCGCCCGCCTGCACCCGCAGGTCGGTGATTCCCATACCCCTGAGATCGCGGCCGACGGTCTCGGCCAGCTCGGCAGAACGTCCCGTAACCAGCACAGGCGTCTGCGTTTCAAGGCCCAGGCGATCAAGTCGCGCCCGGGTTACCCAACGCGCGCCGTCTATATGCCCGTCTCGATAGTCCATTCCGCGCGAGGCATCGAGCAGGGATCTGCCTTCGAGCTCGTCCGCCGAGGGAAAGCCTGCACTGCTAGTTGCGGACTTTTGCCCGGCAGCGCTCTCAGCACCGTCTCGGGCATCGGCATCCAGCAGCCACACCCGGTGGCCCATATCGCGCAGGCGAATGGCGGTCGTCGTCGCCCTCAGGCGATTATCATCGATCAGCACGATACGTGCGTAGCGAACGGCGACGTACTGATCGGTCGCCTGCACGAGCTGCCCGCCGGGTGCGTGCCGGGCGCCTGGCCAGTGCGACGCTGAAAACTCCTCGGCGCTACGAACGTCAAGCAGGTAGGTCGTTCTGCGTTCGTCAGACAGCCAGTCCGCCACCGTCTCGGGCGACACCGTCTCCAAACCGCTTGCCGCGATGAGCTGCCGCGCGGCCGTCGACATCTCGTCAAGCTGAGCCGCATCCGGTGCCGGTAGCTTCTGCGGCTCTACGCCGTGCTCCAACTCGAAGCCCGCCAGCTTCCAGCCCTGGGTGCCGTTCTCCAGCGCAAAAATCGGGTTCGGTATATTGAGGACTCGCAGGCCCTCGACGCCGAGTATGGAACGCGTGCGGCCGGCGCAGTTGATAATCACGGTCGTATCGGGATCGGGCGCCAGTGATCGAATGCGATAGCCGAGTTCGGCATTGGGGCAGCAGGTCGCGCCGGGCAGGGACATCTTGCGGTATTCCGCCGGCGAGCGGCCGTCGAGGACGACGACGTTCGGGTTTGAAGCCCGCAGCGCGTTCAGCTCATCGGCCGTCAGCCGCGGGGTGTCCGCCGCGTGCTCCAGCAGTTCCCCGTAGGTCTTGGAAACGACGTTCACCCCTTTATAAAGCGTGTAGCCCGCAGCCTCCCAGGCGGGCGCGCCGCCATCCAGTACCGAGACGTCTTTGTAGCCCAGGCCTTCGAAGACCGCGGCGGCTCGCTCGGCAACCCCATCGGCGTCATCCAGCAACACCAGCGGCGTTGCTCTGCAGGGCAGCAGTGAGTCCGCCAGCGCCTCGAGGCGGCTGAACGCAAACGGGATACAGAAGAACGGATGGCCCTCGCCGTATTGCCCCTGCTCGCGCACGTCGAGAAACGCGATTTCCTCGCCGTTTGTCAGGCGCGGCTTCAGGTCGCTGGCAGAGATACGTTTCAAGGCGTCATCCGCCAATCGTTTTGACGCCAACGTCCATGATCTCGTAGGTGCCGTTTTCCATGTCGAAGGCTTTCCGTTCTGACAGGGTTTCGAGCGGCCGGCCGTAGAAGTGCAGATGACGAATCGTCTGCTCGCCGCGCACCTCAAAGTTGTGAATATCGTCGGGCATCATCGCAATCGCATCGCCCGGACCAACGGCGACGGTCTCATCCAGCCGCAGGGTGGCCTTGCCGTCGACCGACCCATCGTCGGTACGCGTGTAGAACATGTTGTGCTCTACGCCCTCGACGGCCGCGATACAGGCCCAGGTCGTATGGTCGTGCGGCGGCACGCGTTTACCCGAGCGCACCACGTTCAGGTAGAGGGTTATGCCGTTGTCTGCCTCGCCGGCGACGAAATAGCGATTCTGCAGCTCGCCTTCCGCGGGCGGCGGATAATCGGCCTCCGTCCAGAGCTCGCGGCGGGCAGCGAGTGACTTGAGCTGCTGGCGTATGCGATCGAGGTCCTCCCGACGAAATTCGGCCTTGTCGTAGATGGCCCTGGCATCAGCCAGCAGCGCTTCCGCCAGCCGGGTTCTTTGTTCTTGCAGATCGGACATTGGTTGCTTCCTGTCGTTGGCGGACTATAAGGCGCTATGCGAAACGTCGGGATCGAACATAGCGCAAGAGCGGCACCAGCCACATCAGTGCAGCAAGGACGATCATGCCGGCACTGATTGGATGATTGTTCACATCGACAAACACTCCCCAGCTGCCTTCCGACACCAGCAGCGAATTCGACAGCGACGATTCCATCTGCCCCCCCAGCACCAGCCCGAGTATTGCCGGTCCCAGCGGCATGTTCGCCAGCTTCATCAGGTAGGCGGCCAGTCCCGCAATGAGCGCGACCCAGATGTTAAAGCCGTTGGCACCGTCTGCATAGGCGCCGAGCATGCACAGCAGCGCGATGGCGGCAGCCAGCACTTCCTTCGGAATCGAGAAAACCGTTCGGGAAACCGACTTGATGACGACGAAGGCGACCGGCCACAGCAGCAGGTTGGCCACGAGGAACGCGACGATGATCATCCAGGCGATATCCGGGAACTGCGAGAACAGGAGCGGCCCCGGCACCATGCCCTGGATGCCGAGCGCGGCGATAAATAGCGCCGAGGTCGAGTTGCCGGGGATACCGAGCGACAGGAGCGGCACCATAGAGCTTGCGGTCACCGCGTTGTTGGCCGACTCCGGCGCGGCAATACCCTCTGGCGCACCCTGTCCCCATTCGGGCTCGCCCGGCTGCCCGCTGAAGCGCCGTCGAAAACGCCGGGCCGCCTGGTCGTAAGACAGGTATATAGCCATTAACATTCCGGCTCCGGGCAGCATGCCGACCAGGTTGCCGATGCCGACGCTCACGGCCCAGACCGGTGCCAGTCGCCGAAGCAGTTTCTTGCCCAGCCGCATTGACCCGATAGCAGGCAAGGCGCGCGCCTCTCCGCGGGAACGTCGCTCGCGGGCGATGTCGGCGATCAGCTCGAAGACCGAGGCGACACCGAAGAGTCCGACGAGCATCGGCACGAAGGGAATGCCGTCGATGAGATTGACGTTGTCGAAGGTGTAGCGCGGATAGCCGGTCGTCAGGCTGAAACCCACGGTCGACACGAGCAGCCCGATCATTGCCGAGGCAAGGCCGCGGAGCACGTTGCCGGCCAGCAGTCCAACAACGCTCGATAGCCCGAGCACGGTCAATGCAAAGGTTTCGACAAAGCCGAACAGCAAGGCGACGTCTGCCAGCAGCGGTGCGCAGAACAACAGTACGAGAGAGCAGGTAACGCCGCCAATGACCGACGAGGTCACCGCAATCGACAGCGCTTTGCCGGCCTGGTCTTTTGTCGCCATGGCGTTGCCATCGACGGCGGTTAGCAGCGCCGATGCGGTGCCGGGCACCTTGATCATGATCGCGGGTATCGCACCGCCGACCGCTGCGCCGCAGTAAACGCCGACCATCAGCGCGAGCGCATCGGCGGCCTGCATGGCGAAAGAGAACGGGATAAAAATGGCGAAGGCGATGTTGTCGTTGATACCCGGAATGGAACCGACGACCAGGCCCGCAGCAAGACCAGCGAGCAGCATCAGCATCACGGACGGTTGAAACAGTGTGGCGGCACCCGCCGCTATCAGCTCCATGGCTAGAAGCGTTGTAGTCCGTCGGGCAACAGCGACGGCGGCAGCGGAATATCGAGCAGGAACACGAACAGCAGCCAGGCCAGCAGCGTGATAATTGCCGCGAGCCCGGTGACTCGCAGAGGCGCACGGATGCCGCTCAGCCACAGCAAACCCAGCTGCAGGCCGAAGGTGGGTACGATAAACCCGAGGCCGCTGCCGAATGCCAACGCCCACAGCCCCATAAGCACAACAGCAACCAGAACCTGCGCCTGGCCATCCAGCCGAAAGGTATC
>CAZFVT010000219.1:0-5907 GCA_964522355.1 uncultured Woeseiaceae bacterium
GTCGCCGAATACCGCGCATGAAAGTCATCGGCCACAGGCTGAATCCAGGTGAGGCCTACATCGTCGGGCAGGTTGCTGTTCGCACCCAGCAGCCAACTGCGTTCCGTACGGGGACTCTCTGAGTCGAAATGCAGGACCTGCCCGGTGGCGTGTACACCCGCGTCGGTGCGCCCCGCGCAGTACACCTCAACGTCATGGTCGGCGACCTGGCTCAGCGCGTCTTCAACAAGGGCCTGAATGCCCCTGCCGGAGCTAACGCGCTGCCAGCCGTTGTAGGCGGTTCCATCGTATTCGACGCCGGCTGCCAGACGCATGCTGGGACGAAGCGCTTCGAATGGCTCGCGAAATTAAGAGCGGAATCTAGGCCGGTAGCGAATCCTGCAGCTGCTGCGCCTGTTGTCGCTGCGCATCGTCGCCTTCATCCAGAACCTCTTCGAGGATGCTCTTCGCGCCGGCGGGATCACCCATGTCGACGTAGGCACGGGCAAGATCCAGCTTGGTGCCCACCTCGGTCATCGTCTTGGCATCACTCAGATCATCGCCGTCCAGCGGGGCTTCGGCGGTTACGCTATCGTCGAGCGGCTGCTCCAGCGTACCGTCATCGCCGGTGCTGACTTCGAGCGCGGCCGTGAGATCGTCGAGATCGAGTTCAATATCGTCATCGTCATCCAGCGACGCCAGCATGGTTTCTGCATCGCCTGAAATCGGAATGTCCTCGCCGGAAAGGGCTTTCTCGATGTTTGTACCCGTGCCGGTTTCAACGGCAAGGTCCCCGGGCAACACCTGCGTCTGGCCTGTCGCATCGAGCAGGTTGCTGGCCGTATCGTCGTCGTCCGGTAGCTGCAGCGCCTCGTTGCGGCCCGTCTCGGCGAGTGCTGCATTGTCGAATTCCATTGCGGATGCGGCATCTTCTAGATCATCAAGGTCGTTACCGACGGAAGACTCCAGATCGTCCAGGTCAATTTCGGAGGTGGCATCGGCACTCGGCAGATCATCCATCGAGGCCAGCGCTGTTGCATCGTCAGGACTGATTGCCGGCATGGCGCCGGTGGCATCGCTGTCCATGAGGTCTACGACCGCTGAATCGTCGTCTTCCGAACCGGCGTCAATGCTCGGCATCTCCGCCGTGGCATCTGACATTGCCGGCATCTCGGCGGTGGCTTCTTCAATCGTCGGCATCTCGGCCGTCGGCATCTCGGCAAGCGGCATTTCTGCAGTTGGCATTTCCGCGGTAGCCTCGCCGACGGTGGGCATCTCTGCCGTTGGCATCTCTGCCGTGAGGTCTTCGACAGCCGGCATCTCCGCCGTGTTCAGGTCCTCGTCGCCGAAGTCCATGTCGAGCGCGTCCGCGGCAGGCAATGCTTCCGCGGCGCCGGTAGCGTCATCATCATCGTCGTCAAAAGCGAAATCGATGGCGGTACTGGTTTCCGGTTCGGTGGCGCTCACCGGCGCCGCCTCACCCAGGTCGATGAAATCACCACCGTCCTCAGCGCCAGCATCAAGATCCATGTCCAGTGCAGCGTCAGCGCCGTCGTCGTCGTCGAAGGCCAGATCAACAGCCTTGGTCGCGGCAGGCGCATCGCCAAACAGCGGATGATCGCCGGCAATCTGCTGGCCCATGATCACCGTCTTGTCCCACTCGGGATCCTCACCGTCACCAAGCACACTCTTGAAGCGCTCAGCGGCATCTACAAAGGCGTCGCGATTGCCCCAGACAAAGTAGATTTCGCAAAGCTTGGCGATGTAGTCAGTGCGTTCCGGCGCAACCTCGAGGGCGCCAATGATCAGATCGGCGGCCTGGTCGTATAGCCCATAGGCCATGTGGAAGTCGGCCTCCGCAATCGGGTCTGACTGATCGAGATTCAGCGCAGTCTCGCTGGAGAACGTATCCTCGAGCGCCGGGTTCTCGGCCGTCTCTTCGGTGAACTGGGCGTCGTTCGCTTCCGGGCCTTCGGGTGCTGCCGGAATTTCCATCGTCGGTGGGAATTCGCCGGTGCCGTCGGTCCCCGGACTACCCGACTCTTCAACGACAATTGTAGTCTCACCCGCCCGGTTCATCGCAGCCAACTGGCTGGTCTGTTCAGCCGGCATTTCCTGGGCGATCGTTTGATCGGCGAAGTCGCCGTCATCCAGCGCGCTCCACATGCCGGTTGCATCGTTCGCCGCCGGTGCACCCTCCTCATCCGAAGAGCCTGACGCGCGCCTCATAAAAAAGAGCAGACCGGCTATAACGAGTGCAACAGCCAGCCCCACCATGCCCCACAGCCCGGTGGCGTAGCTAACGACCTTGTCGACGATGCTCTCTTCCGGAGCCGGTGCGGGCGCCGGCGCAACCTCGGGTTGTGGCGTCGGACTTTCGATTTCAGGGCTGGCGTCAACGGTGTCAGCATCCGCTGCGTCGGTATCGGTACCCATGTCCGGCTCTTCGCTGACAAAGACGTCGTCTTCGACCGGCGCTTCGGGCTCGGGATCGATAGCCGCCGGCTCGGGCGGCAGTTCCTCGCCACGCAGCTCTGCAAGCTCCCGCTGCAGGGCGGCCAGCTCGTTGTCCGCAATCTCAACCAGACCGTCCTGCTGATCCGACAGCAAGCCCTCAATCTCTACGATGCGCTGAGCGTCCGGGTCGAGTTCAATTTCGGGTTCGATGACTTCCGGAACGGCGTCGACGGCGCTGCTGTCACCGGACAGGCTGTCCTCGTCCGGTGGAACAAGCTCGAGACTTGGCTGCGCCGCGGTCAGCGGGGCGCTGTCTGAACCAGTATCAAATCCGCTGCTTGCGCCACCTTCCCAGTTGGATATCTGGCGCTCGACTTCGGCCAGCGCGTCGGCCCGGTTGATTCGGAATACGTCGTCGGCGCTCGGGATTCGCAGACTTGCCCCAGCCGACATCGAATTGATGTTTCCGGCGAATGCCTCGGGATTGGCCTCGAAGATCGCCAACATTGTCTGATTGATCGTGAGCCGGTTATCGGGTCGATAGCGGCTGGCAATACGCCACAGCGTGTCGCCGCGCAGCACCTCGTAGTCGCCAACCGGAACCGCGTTGAAGTCTTCGATCGCGTCCTGCTCCTGACCGAGGTTATCGGCTTCGGGCGCGGCCTCTGGCTCAACGACAGTCTCGGGTTCCTCAGCCGCAGGGCGCGAGGTCTCCGCGGGCGCTACAACGACGGGCGCTGGCGCCGGTGCCGGAGCGGGCGTCGGCGACGCAGGAGCCGGACGCTGTATCTGGCCGCTGTCTGCCGCCTGGTTGCTTACGGGCGGCCTAACCGGCTCTTGTGCCGGGGCTGCCGGCTGCGGTGCAAACGTTGGCGGATCCAGCAGCACGGTGTATTCGCGAAGCAGCCTGCCGCGTTGCCAGCTGGCCTCGACGAGGAACGTCAGAAACGGCTCGGTTATCGGCTGCGTCGAATTGACCACAATGTAGCTGTCGCCCGAACCACTGCCGCGTACGACTCGAAAGCTGACGGAAAGCAGGAATCCAGGCCTGTCCAGGCCATACCGGTCGAAGAGTTCAGCGGGTGCCAGGCGCACCGTCAGGTTGTCCAGCTCCTCTGGCGTTGCTGATACCAGGGGAATCTGGGCGCGCAGCGGCTCATTCAGCGCGGAATCCAGCCTGATTTCGCCGAGGCCGAGAGCGAACGCCTGACCGGACAACAGGAGAGCGATCAGGACCCAGAATCGGTTCGGACTACGCGACATAATGTGTTTCTCCGGCTCCGCCGACCTCGATCAAGTGTCAAAAGCGGAAGCCCAAAGTGTGTTCGACAGATGCCTAAGCAAGCGATCTGGACTATATATCAAAGATAGTTTTTTGCCAATATTTCAGCTATTTGCACGCTATTTAGCGCCGCGCCCTTACGAATATTGTCAGCCACTACCCATAAATTAATGCCGCGCGGATGGCTGATGTCCTCGCGAACCCGTCCCACATAAACCGGGTCGTTTCCGGAGGACTCCGTTACGGCTGTCGGATAGCCCGACTCGTCCTGCGCCGGAAATAGTTCAATTCCCGGTGCATTTTGTAAAATATCGCATACTTGAGCCGCCGAAAGTTTGCGCTCTGTCTCAATATGGACAGCTTCTGAATGTCCGTAGAATACCGGGATTCGGACAGCGGTCGCATTGACCGGGATACTGTCGTCGCCGAGGATTTTTCGCGTTTCCCAGACGATTTTCATCTCCTCTTTGGTGTAGCCGTTGTCGAGAAACACATCGATGTGCGGCACGGCATTGAAGGCGATTTGCTTGACGCCGTCGTCGAGCTCGAGCGGTCGGCCGTTCATGAGCGCCGCCGTTTGCCGCGCCAGCTCCTCGATCGCCGATTGGCCGGCACCGGACACCGATTGATAGGTCGCCACGTTCAATCGCTCGATGCCGGCCTCGTCATAGATCGGCTTTAGCGCGACGACCAGCTGAATCGTCGAGCAGTTCGGATTCGCAATGATGCCGCGTACGGTGTAGTCAGCGATCCGCTCGGGGTTGACTTCGGGTACGACCAGCGGGATGTCGTCGTCATAGCGGTACCGGGAGGTATTGTCGATCACCACACAACCCGCTTCGGCAGCCCTGGGCGCATGCGCCTCACTGACCGACGCGCCGGCAGAAAAAAGCCCGATCTGCGCCTGGGAAAAATCGAAGTCTGCAAGATTCGACACCGTCAGACTGCGGTTGCCGAAGTTCACGGTCTTGCCAACCGAACGCTCGCTGGCCAGGGCATAGATCTTGCCAACTGGAAACTTCCGCTCCGAGAGAATCGACAGCATCGTTTCGCCAACGGCGCCGGTGGCGCCAACCACTGCTACATCAAATGTTCTGGACATCGGCTTCTGACTTCCTGGGCATAGTTCAAGTAGAGAATCTCGGATAAAGGCTGGGATGGAAGACCGGCGTGGTTGCCGGGTCCGGCCTGGCTCGCCTCAGGTCGTCTCCGACGAGGCGATAACGGGGGTAGTCGTGTCGACATCGGCATTCTGAGCCCGGTGTCTCAGGTAATGGTCCATCAGCACCAATGCAACCATAGCTTCGGCGATAGGCGTTGCCCGCAGGCCGACGCAGGGGTCGTGGCGGCCCTTGGTAACGATCTCGGCCTTCTGACCGCTCTTGTCGATGGTCTTGCCGGGCACCGAGATGCTGGAGGTCGGCTTCAGCGCGATGCTTGCCAGCAGGTCCTGGCCGGAGGATATGCCGCCGAGCGTGCCGCCGGCGTCGTTCTTGCTGAAACCATCAGGGGTCATCTCGTCCCGGTGCTGACTTCCACGTTGCGCAACCGCCGCAAAACCGGCGCCGAGCTCGACGCCCTTAACCGCGTTGATGCTCATCAGGCCGTGCGCGATGTCGGCCTCCAGCTTGTCAAAGACCGGCTCGCCGAGACCGGGAGGTACACCCTGCGCCAGCACGCTGATTTTGGCACCAATCGAGTCGCCTTCTTCCCGCAGGCCATCCATGAATTCGGCCAGCTCGTCGAAGCGCGACGGGTCCGCACAGAAAAACGGATTGTCATTGACGACGTCGAGATCCACCGCGTCGAGATGTTTATCACCGAGCTGCGACAGGTAGCCCTGGATGCGGATGCCCAGGCGCTCCGCCAGGTACTTCCGCGCGATCGCGCCGGCGGCGACCCGCATCGTTGTCTCGCGTGCAGAGGAACGTCCGCCGCCGCGGTAGTCGCGAATGCCGTACTTCTGCTGGTAGGTGTAGTCGGCATGCCCGGGACGAAACTTGT
Organism: uncultured Woeseiaceae bacterium; assembly: GCA_964522355.1. Classification (GTDB taxonomy): domain Bacteria; phylum Pseudomonadota; class Gammaproteobacteria; order Steroidobacterales; family Woeseiaceae; genus JBFGFX01. The sequence continues at coordinate 5,723 of CAZFVT010000219.1, forward strand.
CCTTGATGTCGCCGTAATCCTTCGAGCGCTGATCGGTGTTCTCTACCAGCAGCCCAATCGGCGTGCCGGTGGTGACGCCTTCGAACACGCCGGAGAGAATCCTGACCTGGTCGGGTTCATTGCGTTGGGTTGTATGCCGGGAGCGCCCCGGTCGACGACGCTCGAGGTCGGCCTGGATGTCGGCC
>CAZFVT010000220.1:0-5894 GCA_964522355.1 uncultured Woeseiaceae bacterium
ACATCCAAGCCTGGCCCTGACGGAGTCGGGTGTCTCTGAAATTCGAAAGGTGCTCGGCTCGATTCCGTTGTTCGACGAAACTCTCGCGACCATAAAAAAGGAGGTCGATGAGGAGATCGAGCAAGGTATCGACGTTCCTGTACCCAGAGACTTTTCCGGCGGCTACACGCATGAACGGCATAAACAGAATTTCTTTATTTTGCAGAAGGCCGGCGCGCTGTTTCAGATCCTGGGCGACGAAAAGTACGCGGTCTACGTGCGCGATATGCTGTTCCAGTATGAGGCCATGTACAAAGATCTCCCGCTGCATCCTCAGGAAAGATCCTACGCACGAGGGAAGCTATTCTGGCAGTGTCTGAACGATGCAAACTGGCTGCTGTACGTAAGCCAGGCCTACGACTCGATCTATGAATGGCTGTCCGAGAGTGAGCGCCAGCGTCTCGAAGACAACCTGTTTCGCCCGTTTGCCGACCACATCTCCGTCGCCAATCCGCAGTTCTTCAATCGCGTGCACAACCACAGCACCTGGGGTAACGCGGCGGTTGGGATGATTGGCCTGGTGATGGGGGACGACGAACTCGTCGAGCGCGCGCTCTACGGCATTCCCTTCGAGAGCATTGACGCAGATGCCCGGGACGACGATGGCGGCTTCATCTATTCACGCGAAGGCAAGGCGGGGTTCTTTGCCAACCTCGAGGAGCCCTTTTCACCCGACGGCTATTACACCGAGGGGCCCTACTACCAGCGCTACGCGATGTATCCGTTCCTGGTGTTCGCCCAGGGGCTGCACAACGCGCGGCCCGATTTGGCCATCTTTGAGAACCAGGGAAAGGTACTCCTGAAAGGCGTCGACGCTCTCCTCAACCTGTCTGACGCAGATGGAGAGTTCTTTCCGCTTAACGACGGGCAGAAGGGGATGTCATACCTAGCCGAGTCGGTCGTCTCTGCGGTCAACATTGCCTACCTCGTCGGTGGAAAAGACCCCACGCTACTGGGCGTGGCGGAGACTCAGGGCCAGGTGCTCCTTGACGATGCGGGTATTGCCGTGGCCGAAGGGATCCGGGACGGCAAGGCCGAGGCGTTTAAACGCCGTTCGATAAACCTGTCTGACGGACCGGACGGCGGTCAGGGTGGCGTTGCGGTGCTGCGATCGGGAGACGAGCTGAGCCTGGTCTTCAAATACTCGGCCCAGGGCCTGAGCCATGGCCACTACGACAAGCTGTCATTCTCCCTGTTCGAAAACGGTGAGGAGGTCATCCAGGATTATGGTCTTGTGCGCTTCGTCAACGTCGAGCAAAAGGGCGGCGGCAATTACCTGAAGGAAAACTCGACCTGGGCAAAACAGTCGATCGCTCATAACACGATCACTCGAGACGAGACCTCGCATTTTGACGGCCGCTACGAGATCGGCAGTCTGCATCACTCCGATCTGCGATTCTTCGACGCATCTCGACCGGAGATTCAGATCGTAAGTGCGACAGAAGCCAACGCTTATCCGGGGAGCAACATGCGTCGGACGATGGCCGTGATTCGTCGCGACGATTTTGCGAAGCCCTTCGTGCTGGATGTCTTCCAGGTGCTGTCCGGTGAGTCGCATCAGTACGACCTGCCGTTTTACTACTCCGGCCAGGTTCTGGACGTCAGCTTTGACTATTCAGTGCCCGAGGTCTTGCGCGCACTCGGCGATGCCAACGGTTACCAGCACCTGTACCTGGAAGGGCGAGGGTCCTCGACTGAGGACAATGTCCGGTTTTCCTGGATGTCACAGCGGAAGTTCTACAGCCTGACCGCGGTAGCTCAGGACACTGATGAACTGCTGTTTACTCGCCTGGGTGCAAACGACCCCGAGTTCAACCTTCGTCGAGATCCGGCGTTCATGATCCGTCGCAGAGCGGGGGACGACGCCTTGTTTGTGACCGCGTTGGAACCTCATGGCAGCTATGACCCGGTATCGGAACTGTCCCTCAACGCTCGGAGCAGCATCACCAGGCTCGAGGTGGTGTCGAATGACGCCAACTACACGGCGATATCCATCTCGGTCGAAGACGGCGAAGCCAACGTTCTCATCCTGGCGAATGGGAACAGCTCCGGCGACGTGGATCACGAACTGACGATTGGCGGTCGTCGCTACCGGTGGTCAGGACCTTACTATTTTCAGTAAGGGTTCCGACCCGTCCGACTTTTTCAGGAAACGGGCTTTCGAAACTTCAGGGTCATGCGGTTGGATTCGCCAATGGCCTGCATTCGCTCCCGAAGCTCCGGATCCTCGCGGCTGGTGCCGAGCGTTGGCGGCAGGCGCCAGACGATGTCGTCCGTGGTCGGCTGGTCCTTCGGGTTGGCGTGCATGTCTGAGGAATCCACGAGTTCGAAACCTGCGGCTTCCATCTTGGCGATGACCAGCTCGCGCTTGATGTAACCCCTGGATCCGCTGGCCCAGTCATCCGGCATCTCCGGACGGGCTTCATGCTGCACGACGCCAACCACGCCTCCGGGTTTCAGGACGTCGTAGAAATCCTTGATGGCAACCGTCAAGGTGCCGGCCTGGTCCTCCCATCGGGCGAGGTGATGCAACGCGCGGACCAGCAGGATGGCGTCCGCCGTGCCCTGCATCTCAGGCGGCATCTCGGTCATGCGATACGCGGCAATCCCGGCGTCCCCGTCCGTGCGCCAGTCTTCCGCCTGGGCAGGCCAGTCGGTGACCCAGGTCTTCTGCCGCTCGCGTCGCTCCTCGTTAATGGGGTTCAGCTCCCAGACCGTGAACGGATAGTCCGCGCCGATCACCTGCCCACTCTCGCCGAGATAGGGCAGCAGTACCTTTGTGTACCAGCCGCCGCCGGGCAGCGCTTCGACCACGGTCATGCCGGGCTCGATGCCGAAAAACTCGAGCGTTTCCTGTGGCTTACGAAACGGATAACGTGCCTTAACGTCCTCTGGCTGCGCGTCGAGTATGGCGGCCAGATCCTGTTCCGCCGCCGGCGTCGAAACCGCGGTGTCGGCCGCACTGGGCTCAGCCGGCGCGGCACCGGTGTCGGGGGCCGATCCGCCGCCACAGGACGCTAATGCCAGTAGCGCGAATGCCAGCAAAATTTTGTTCATGGTCGTGACTCCTGAAGGTTCGGGCCGACTTAGCCGGGGGCGATTCTATCAAGAGTGAGTGGCAGAGGCGCGCGGGACTCGGGCATCGATGAGAAAGAGCGTCGCGCGGAGTAGCTCGGGGTCTTAACTGGCCCTGGTGCTGCCTCCGGTCCGCCAGCGGTCGATCAACACCGCGACGACAATGACAGCGCCGGTAATGATGCGTTTCGTCGGCTCTGCGACGCCAAGTTGTGCCAGTCCGTTTTGCAGCACCGCAATAATCAGTACGCCTGCGAACGCGCCGATGACGGATCCCCGGCCGCCCATCAGGCTGGTGCCGCCAATGACCGCCGCCGCGATCGCCGCCAGTTCCAGTCCGATACCCGCATTGGGGTCGGCCGAGCCGAGGTAGGCGGCGTTGAAGATGCCCGCAATGCCGGCGAGAGCACCCGAAATCGCCAGCACCGCCAGCTTGTAGTTGCGGCTGTCTATGCCGGACATGCGCGCGGCCTGTTCGTTGGTGCCGATCGCAATGAGATGCCTGCCGAACACGGTGCGGGTCAGGATGAACTGCCCGGCAGCAACCAGCAGCAGGGAAAAGAGCAGGGCGCCGGAGACGCCAATGCCGGGTATGGGAAGTGCGATCTTCTGAATGTCGAGGCCGATGTACACGGTCTGCGAGTCGGTCACGAGGTAGCCCATGCCGCGGGCCATCTCGAGCATGCCTAAGGTGACGATGAAGGAGGGCAGCGCAAAACGCGACACCAGGAGACCATTGACCAGGCCGCAGGCAAGACCGGCGCCGACTCCCATCAGGCAGGCAACCGGCAGCGGCAGGCCAAGGGAGACGACGGACACGCCGACCACGGTGGCGGCCAGTCCAATGACTGAGCCCACCGACAGGTCGATGCCGGCGACGATCAGCACCAGCGTCATGCCAACCGTGATCGTCGTCAGGGCCGGAAGCTGGTTCAGGATGGTGGTCAGGGTAACGAGTGAGAAGAAGTTATCCGTTGCGAGGCCGAAGCAGATAATCAACAACGCAAGTGCGGCAAGGATGAAGTTCTCCTCGGCATGGCTGCGAATCGACCTGAGGATTTTCACGATGCCACCGCCGTCTGGGAGAACGCGCTGAAGGCTGCATTCAGGATCGCTTCTTCCGAAAACGCCGGGCGGTCCATCTCAGCGGCAATCCGGCGGTCGGAGAGCACAACAATGCGATCACACACGGCCATCAGTTCCTCCAGTTCACTTGACGCGATAACCAGCGCAGAGCCTCCGTCGGCCAGCTCGCGAAACAATGCGTAGAGCGCGTGCTTGGTGCCGACGTCGACGCCACGCGTTGGCTCATCGAGCAGGAAGACATCCGAGCCCGCGTTCAGCCAGCGGCCGATCAGCGCTTTTTGCTGGTTGCCGCCGCTTAGCTCCGCAATATCCTGGTCGCCGCCTCGACAATCGACACCCAGCCGGTCAATCAGCTCGGCAGCTCTCGATGCCTCGTCCTCCCGTCTGATCGTCGACAGGAGTTTCTGTCGCTGTCCGGGCGTCATCATGTTGGTGCTGACCGAAAGGCCATTGAAAAGTCCCATCGATTGCCGGTCTTCACCCAGCATCGCGAGGCCCGAGCGTACGGCCGTCGCCGCGCTGTCGATAGGCTGCTCGCCATTCTCGGTGAACCGGGCGACGGAACCTGTCACCAGCGGTACCAGCCCGAACATGGCGTGCAGCAGCTCGCTGCGACCAGCGCCGGCAAGGCCGGCAAGACCAACAATCTCACCTGCCGCTGCGGTCAGGCTGATCGGGATTGGCAGGTCGCGGGTTGTCACGTCGTCGGCGCGGATCAGCGTCGAGCCGTTCTCGGCAGTTTCCCGCAGCGATGCTACGGCCTCAAAAGGTTCGCCCGCCATGAGCGAGACGAGATCATCGGTCGAATATTCAGACGTGGGACCCGTGGCGACTATCCGGCCATCGCGAAGTACCGATACGTTGTCGGCAACATCAAGCACATCGTTCAATCGATGGCTGATGTAAATGATGGACATGCCGGCGCCGGCGCGGTCACGAATGATGTCATGCACGCGGTCTGCCTGGTCGTCTGTCAGCGCTGCGGTCGGCTCATCCAACAGGAGCAGCCTGGGGCTTGCCGACAGCGCCCGTGCGATCTCGAGCAGCTGCTTGTCGGCGAGGCTCAAGCTGCCGGCGTCCAGGTCCGCTCCGACATCTCCCAGGCCAACATGCGTCAGGTTCTCCGCTGCCAGCGCGTGGAGCGCAGCTCGGTCGATGATGCCTCGTTGCCGAGGCAGGTCTCGAAGCCCGACGTTTTCTGCAACGCTGAGGCTGTCGATGATTGACAGCTCCTGCGAGGCAAGCGAGATCCCGGCGGCGAATGCGGCAGACGCGTTCGCGGCGTCATACGGCACGCCATCCAGCTGGATCTCTCCGCTGTCGCGCGCGGTGAGCCCCGTGAGGACATTCAGCAAGGTCGATTTTCCAGCCCCGTTTTCGCCAACGAGGGCGTGGATCTCGCCTTCACCGACCTCGAGGTTGACGTCTTTAAGGACCGGTACGGCGTAGGACTTGTACAGATTCTGGATGGCGAGACGCTGACTACTCATGGGCGCAGCCGACGTTCGCCCTTACTGCAGGCTGTCTTGCGTAACCAGGTCGACCGGTGTTGCCCGATCCGCGAGAGATGCTCCTGATTCCAGTGCCTGAAGCGCCGCATCGATGCCGTAAACCGCCAGCAGGTCGCCATGCTGGTCGGCCGTTGCGAGCACCTGGCCGTCCAGTATGAGCTGCCGAATGGCGGATATGTTGTC
>CAZFVT010000221.1:0-5883 GCA_964522355.1 uncultured Woeseiaceae bacterium
GGAATTCTTACGCGATAGGATTCGCTACCAGCTTCTAGCGCCGTATCGGGTTCTCCCGGCTCGAGGCTGTTGGTCTTGATCTTCATGATCAGCTTCCGCAGCCGCTTCTCTTCGGCAAACAGCGGAATTGTATTGTTGTAACTCTTCGACATCTTGCGGCCGTCGAGGCCCTTCAGAGTCGCGGTACTCTCGCTGATGACCGCTTCCGGCATGACAAAGGTTTCGCCGTAGTGGTGATTGAAACGCTGCGCTATGTCGCGCGCCATTTCGACGTGCTGTTTCTGGTCCTGGCCGACCGGCACCTTGTGCGCCTTGAACATGAGAATGTCGGCGGCCATCAATATCGGGTAGCTGTACAACGCCATCATGATGCCCTTGTCGGGATCACGATTACCGCTGTCGGTATTGATCTGCACCTGCGCCTTGTAGGAATGAGCCCGGTTCATCAAGCCCTTGGCCGTCATCCCGTGCAATATCCAGGTCAGCTCCGGAATCTCGGGAATATCGGACTGGCGGTAGAAGTAGGCACTCGTCGTGTCGAGGCCCAGAGCCATCCATGAAGCCGCGATCTCCAGCGTCGATTGAGAGATGCGGTCCGGATCTTCATTCTTGGCCAGCGAGTGATAGTCGGCCAAAAAATAGAAGTGTCGGGTGTCCGGATCACGGCTGGCCGCAATACCCGGCCGAATGGCACCCACGAAATTGCCGATATGCGGCGTGCCGGTCGTGGTGATACCGGTCAGGTAGGTCTCTGTGCTCATGGGTCCTAGTATCCGGCAGCCTGCCCGTCTTTGCGCGACTCTGAAGCGCCGTAATAAACGCCGGTTTCGGTGTCGCGCATGATCGCCTGGTAGCCACCATAATCGCTGCGCGTTTCGCCAACTTTATGACCCATGGCCGACAGCGCTTTGCGGGTGTCTTCACCGATGCCGGACTCCATAAACACGGTGCCGCCATCCGTCATTTCACCACCGGTCGGCTGCGAGGAACCCGCGTGCCGGATTCTCGCCGCGTCACCCGCTTCCTGCAGGTTCATGCCGAAGTCGATCATGTTGATGAGGATCTGGGCGTGGCCCTGCGGCTGCATCGACCCGCCCATCAGACCAAATGACAACCAGGGCTGGCCGTCTTTCAAGGCGAAGGCGGGAATGATGGTGTGGAACGGCCGCTTGCCCGGTTCGAATACGTTCGGGTGACCCTCTTCGAGGCTGAACAATGCCCCGCGATTCTGCAGGCCGAAACCGAGCTCGGGATGCGCCATGCCTGAGCCCATGCCGCCATAATTCGACTGAATCAGCGAAATCATGTTGCCGTCGCCATCTGCAACGGTCATGTAAATCGTATCGCCGTTTTCCAGCGCCTCGCCGCCAGGGGCGTAGGCATCTGCCGCTCGCTCAGCGTTAATGAGCTGGCGACGTTCATCCGCATAGTCCTTGGAAACCAGCCTGTCGATGGGCAGATCAGCAAACGCGGGGTCGGCGTAATAGCGTGCACGATCTTCGTAAACGATCTTCTTCGCCTCAACGAAGGTGTGTACGTATTCCGGGCTGCCAAAGCCCATTTCGGCGAGATCGAAACCTTCCAGGATATTGAGCAGCTGCAGCGCGGCAATACCCTGGGTATTCGGCGGCAGTTCGAAAATCTCGTGGCCGCGGTAGGTCGTCGATACGGGCTCAACCCACTCGGAGCTGTGGCTGGCCATGTCGTCGTAGCTGAGAAAGCCACCGTTGGCGGCCATGTAGTCACCGAGCTTGCGGGCGACCTCACCCTTGTAGAACGCGTCCCGGCCCTCATCAGCCACCAGCCGATAGGTTTTCGCCAGGGCCGGGTTCCGGAACAGTTCGCCGGTTACGGGCGCTTTTGCGTCCGGAAGAAAGGTCTCGGTGAAGCCCGGATACTCGGCGCGAGTCTTCGCATTGTTTGCCCAGAGATAGGCTATGACCTCGGAGACCGGGAATCCTTCCTCGGCGTAGCGTATGGCGGGCGCAAGCACTTCGCTCATAGGCAACCGTCCATAGCGTCCGTGCAATTCGAACCAGCCGTCGACCGCGCCGGGCACGCTGACGGACAGCGGTCCCAGGTAGGGAATCTCATCGAGCTCGCGTTCGCGAAAGTAATCCAGCGACAGCGACTGGGGCGAGCGCCCGGAAGCGTTCAGCCCGGTCAGCTCATCCTTTTCGGCATCCCAGACGATCGCGAACAGGTCACCGCCGATGCCGCAGCCGGTCGGTTCCATCAGGCCAAGCACGGCGTTTGCAGCGATTGCGGCATCAATGGCAGACCCGCCTTTCTTCAGGATATCGATGGCAGCCTGGGTGGCCAGCGGCTGGCTGGTGGCCGCCATGCCGTTGGCAGCGATCACCTCGGAGCGAGACGCGAAGGGCTCGCCGGTCGGGCGGTCAAATCCGTGCACCGCGGCGCTAACCATGAGCACTACTACGAACAAACTGAACCGGCGCATGCATGACTCCTGACTTCTCTCCGGAAAAACCGCCATGATGCCAGAAGCGTCGCGAAAAAGGGGCACCGCCGGATCGGCCATGGCTCGCCCGCCGACGCGGTTCGGGAGTATTATCAGGCCCGATGGACGATTCGCTGAAAACCGCCCGGAACGCCGGCGCCGAGCCGTGGATCAATGAGGCCGCTCTCGCCAGCACCTACGGGGACCACATCGCGTCGATCGCCGCCCGCCATGATCAGGCGCTGGAGCGCGCAGGCGCAAGCCACGCGGTCGTCTTCTCGGGGGCCGCAAAGCTCAAGTTTCTCGACGACAACGACTACGCGTTCCAGGCGAACCCGCATTTTGTTGGCTGGCTGCCGCTGACGCAGCATCCGTCCTGTTACCTGGTCTACACGCCCGGCGAAAAGCCCGTTCTGGTCTTCTACCAGGAGAAAGACTACTGGCACGCACCGCCGAGCCCGCCCGAGGGTTACTGGACGGACGCCTTTGACGTTCGGATCGTCCATGAGGCAGATGCGATCGCGGCCGAGCTGCCGGCGAAAAGAGAACAGTGCGTGCTCATCGGTGACGTTACCGACCCTGCCCAGGCGATGGGCATCGAGCGAGTTAACCCGTCATCGCTCCTGAATGCCCTGCACTACGCGCGCGGACAGAAGACCCCGTATGAACTCGAATGCATGCGGGCCGCGTCGCGACGCGCCGTGGCCGGCCATCGGGCAGCGGAGCAGGCCTTCAGGGGCGGCGCGAGCGAGTTCGACATTCATCTCGACTACTGCCGGGCCGTCAGCCACACCGAGAATGAACTGCCTTACGGCAACATCATCGCTCTCAATGAACATGCCGCCATTCTGCACTACCAGCACCAGTCCAGAACCCCGCCGGAGGTCGCGCGCTCCTTTCTGATCGACGCAGGCGCTTCCGTCAACGGTTACGCCGCCGACATCACGAGAACCCATGCCGCTCGCGACGATGCGTTTAACCACCTGGTCGAACGAATGGATGAATTGCAGCGCGCCATCATCGGAGAGGTGCGCGCCGGGGTCGACTACACCGCTCTCCACATCGCAACTCATACACGCATCGCCACACTGCTGAAAGAGCTCGACCTCGCGCACGGCAGCGATGAGGCATTAATCACCGAAGGCGTGACCGCCGCGTTCTTTCCGCATGGCCTGGGACATCTGCTTGGCATCCAGGTGCATGACGTCGGCGGCTTTATGGCCGACGACACCGGCAACACAATAGACAGACCACCCGGTCATCCATTTCTGCGGCTGACCCGTACGCTGGAACCCGACCAGGTTCTGACTATCGAACCAGGGCTCTACTGCATCGACCAGCTGCTCGAAGGATTGCGGGGAACGCCGGGTGAAAAGCTCGTAAACGCCGATACCGTCAAGCGGCTGCGACCTTACGGGGGCGTGCGCATCGAAGACAATGTGCGCGTCCTCGAGGACGGCACGGAGAATTTCACGCGGGACGCGTTCGCGGCCGCCTAGCGCCGGCTCAGGTCGACTCTCTCTCCCGGGCTCGCATTTCTGCTTTGAGGCGGCGCTTCACGCGCCGACCTTTGGCCTCCAGTGCCGGTTGCAGCCAGCGACCGAGTGCCGGGAACAGGTAGGCCAGGTAGGTTAGAAGACCACTTACAGGCGGCATTGAGCGTTCTCGTCGGTTATTCGTACACAGCCGCATGATCTGCTCGGCAACCTCATCGGCAGTGCTGAGCGGCTGCGAAAACGTTACATCCGCGACGTTATCGACATTCGACATGATGAAACCGGTATCGATGGGGCCGGGCGACACGGCCGCCAGCTTAATGCCCAGATCAGCAAGCTCCTCGCCAAGCGCGAAAGTAAAGGCGCGAAGGCCGAACTTGCTGGCGGAATAGGTAGCGGCACCGGGCACGGGTGTGCGTCCCGCGAGCGATGCGACGTTGATGACCGCGCCGCCCCCCGATTCCTGCAGGTACGGGATTGCGAGCCGGGTACGGACGATGGGTGCGCGCAGGTTGACGTCGATCATGCGGCCGAGGTGATCGTGATCGACGCTCAGGACCGGCCCGCGGGAGTGAAACCCGGCGTTGTTGACGAGTACATGTATGCCGTCGAATTCGAACCGCGCCTTTTTCAGCAAGTTGATGCAGGCATCAACGTCGGTTACGTCCATGGGCACCGTGATGATCCGCGCCTGGCCGTGGAGTTCCTCCGCCAGTTGCTCCAGATTTCTGCGGTTGCGCGCCACCAGGACCAGATTTGCACCGGCGGCCGCAAACCGCCTCGCGGTCGCTGCGCCGACGCCTTCCGACCCGCCGGTGACGATGACGGTCTTGTCTTCGAAATCAGTGATCATCGCCGCAGTCTAGCAACGACGGCGACGGGACTTAAGCGGACGATCAGAATTGCAGGAGAAGCCTGCTAGAAGCCCAGGTAGCCTCGAATTTTTCGCCACACCGAAGACTCCCAGCCGTAGACCTCGAGTTGCTCGGGATCATAGTCGGCGGTCGGGAATACTTCATCGGGCTCAGGGGCCGCGGACGTCGCCTCGGCGAGCGCCAGATCGAACTCTGCCGTGCTCGCGGTGACCGTGTCCGTCAGGCCGTCAACGGCCAGGCTCAGACGCGGCAAGACGTCATCGTCCACGATGTCGTCATGGAAAACGGCATCCGGATCGAAAGCGTCCTTTTCGAGCACGACGCAGGTATTGAAATCTCGGTTGGTACTGATGGGTCTGACTCCAAAGCTACGAGGGCTACTGTAAAACGCCAATTGTTGGATCGCTGTGAGCCTGCTCACAACCCGAAAAAACGGGTTTTTGTTCAATAAATACATAGCGTTAACCGATAACTCAGAGCCGCAGATAAGGCCGTAATCCCGCTTTCGCGACCGCATATCCGGTTTATGTAAAAATATTAAGTTGTGCCCGGATACGCCTTCGGGACAGATTCGTCGAAGCGCCGACGAGCGGAATGCGTCCGCAGCTGTCGTTTGTAAAGAATTGTATTTGGCCGGGATGATTGGCAAACGACGGAGTACAATGGCGGGTCTATTCCGCTTAACGCAATGGCGTTTCGTTAAAGAGCGCAACCCTGTAGAAACCTGATGACGACACTCTTCCCTCCCCGCCTGCTGGCGACGCTTCTTTGCCTGTCAATCGCTGTCGGCTGCAGCAATGAGGAAGCTGCGAGCGGCGGACGATTCGGCGGTGGCGAGCGCCCACCGACAGGTGTCGTTACCCGGGTCTTGACGGCTGAGCCCATCGTCGACGAAATCGAGGCTCTCGGCACCGCTCGCGCCAATGAATCCGTGGAGATTCGGCCGAGACTGTCGAGCATCGTCACGCGGATTCATTTTGAGGAAGGGCAGCCGGTCAGCGAAGGCGACCTGCTCGTCGAACTCGAAAACAGCGAGATGCGGGCCAATCTC
>CAZFVT010000222.1:0-5871 GCA_964522355.1 uncultured Woeseiaceae bacterium
AGCGACAGGGCGACGACAACGGCGCCGATCTCGTAAGCGTGGAGATGTGCGCCGGACTCACCGTGGCCCGGATGAGCGCTTGCTGCGCCGGCCGCGAAGACCGTCAATGCCGCTACAACGCGGGTAATTTTGTTTCCTGCTGCCATGACTTCCCTTCCTTTTCGGGTTCCCGAGGTCGCTTGGCAGGTTATCGCCTATTCATGACAAGCTCAAGCGCGCCCGGGCGGCCTCGCAATGCCTCCAGGATCCCCGTCTACCAACGGTTTCGCGGCCATTCTCGGCATCATCGCGAGCCACACGGGGCAATGCGGAACTACGGTATCCCTGTGCATTCGGGAGCCAGTATGATTCGGGTTTCGCTCGCTCGGGGGGCATCACTATGAATCCAGCTCGACGTCTGTCGATACTTGCCGTGTTGCTTCCCGTCGCCGCGTTCAGCGGCGATCGACCCGACTTTGTTCCCCACCAGCCAGAGCTCTTCGATTATCCCAACGGCCAGGCGCTGGCCTGGGCGGATTACGACCGTGACGGCGACCTCGACCTCGTTGTCGGATTTCAGGGACGTCCGCTCGCGCTGTTCGCCAATACGGATGGCAGGTTCGAGGACGTCGCGGCGGAGCTCGACATCCTGCAGATGCCGGTCGACACCCGGTCGCTGTCCTGGGGCGATTTCAACAACGACGGCTGGCCGGATCTGTTCGTCGGTTTCGGGCGGGACGCCGGTGTGCGCAGCATGCTGTTCGAGAACCGCGAAGGGCGGTTTGCCGAAGTGAGCGCGCAGTATGGCGTCGATGTACCCGGCACCCACCGACAGGCGAGCTGGATCGACTATGACAACGACGGCGACAGTGATCTGTTTGTTGCCATGCGCGATCGTGCCAGCCGGCTGCTCAGGAACGACGGAGATCGGTTTACCGACGTGTCGAGTGAGGTCGGACTGAACGATCCTCGGCGAACGGTGGGCGCGGTGTGGTTCGATTTCGATCACGACGGCGATCTTGATGTGTTTCTCGCCAACCAGTCGGGCGATACCGATGCGATGTACCGGAACGACGACGGTCGATTCACAGACCTTGCCAGTGAACTCGGTATGAACCGCCTGCCCTCGCTCGCCGGACGCGATCTCGCCGAGGGCAGCGTCGGCGCCACGCTATGTGACATCAATCGCGACGGCTGGCTGGATCTGTTCGTCCCGACCTACGGACAGGACGTTTTCTATGTTGCTGACGGCGAGGGTGGCTTCGACGAACGCAGCGTTGAGCTGGGCGTCGACCAGCGGGATCTTGCCGTCGGTGCCGATTGCGGCGATCTCAACAACGACGGCCGGGAAGATCTCTACAATATCTCCTACCGGAGCGGCGAGACTCACGGCTACGACGCGTTCTACTGGAACACCGGCAACGGCTTCGATCGCGACTTCCCGGATTCACTGGCGCGCTTCGATGGCGATCACGGCGTACGCTTCGCCGATTTCGACGGTGATGGCGACCTTGATATTGCGTTGACCAATCGGCGGCCGGGCGGACGACTGAGTGTGCTGCGTAATGAGCTTCCTGCCGACCAGGGTGCATACCTTTTCGTATCCGTGCTGGATGGTCGCGGCAATCACACCCGGCAGGGTTCCGAGGTGAGGCTGTTCGACCACGAGACTGGACGTCTGCTCGGGACGCGGATCGTGGACACGGGTGGTGGCTATATCTCGCAGAATCTCGCTCCGATTCATTTCGGGACGGGGGCGCATCGGCTCGTCGATATTGAGGTTACGAGCATGTCGGCTGAAGGAAGGCGGATTATCAGGGTCGCCGACATAGACGTAGCGGACTTTGAGGGGCGCGCCGTGAAAGTCCGCCTCGAAACAGGCGCACCATGAAGCCCATCCTCGTGCTCGACCTTGGCGGCGTGCTCGTCGATCTGGGAAATCCGGCGACGGCAATGGGTCTCGACATCTCCGATGACGAATTCTGGACTCACTGGATCGGGTCGGCGTCCGTACAGGCCTATGAAGCCGGCGATATCGCCTACGAGGAATTCGTCCGTCAGCTGGTCGCCGATTTTCCAGCGGCTGCCCGGCAGGTTGGTGAGCGCCTCCCCGAGTGGCGACTGGAGCTCTTCCCGGGCATCGACACCGTCCTGCGAGACGCGGCAAGCCATTTTCGTTTCGCGCTGCTGTCAAACACCAGCGGCCTGCACTGGACGCCGCTGTCATCGTCGCAGTCCGTCTTCGATGTGTTCGACGCGCTGTTTCTTTCTTTCGAAACGCGATTGCTGAAACCGGATCCGAACGCTTTTCTCCAGGTGGCAAGGCATTTCGACTGCGCACCAGAAGAGATCAACTTCTTTGATGACAGTGCGACCAACGTCGAGGCCGCTGCGGCGGCAGGCATAGCAGCACGCCAGGTTGTGGGCCCTGACGAGCTTCGCCGGCAGATCGCATCGCTCCAGGAGGGCCAGGCCAGGGAAGTATGAAGCAGCTGGCAAAGATAGACCCACAACCGGGATCTTTGCCGCGAGAGTCATCGGCGCGGTGTTAGACTTCGCGTAATCCAGGCACCCGCCTGCTGTTGAAAGTCCTCATCGAACGGGAGCACACCGATGCGCAGATTTATCCTGCTGGCTATTCTCCTGCTGCCGGTTTTCGCCGGCGCTCAAACGCCCAGTTCCATCATCGAGACCGTGCGCGAAAAGCAAGCGGAGCGCTGGGACGGTGTCGACAGTTATGCGGTCAACCAGACGGTGCTGGGTTCGCCGCTCAGAATTGTTTACCGGCGGGGCTCGGAGCCTGGCCCGGACGGCAGCTCCCGCGTCGTCTTCCTGCCGGAGGGCGTCGGCGATCAGGCGACGCCATCGACTGAGGAGCTGGTCAGGTTGCTTGAGCAATCGGAGCTGGTTGGCGAGGAATCCATCGACGGTCGCAACGCCTTCCACCTTCGTGCCAACGACGTCACTGAGATGATGGACATGGGTAGCGGCAATGTGACCCTGAACCACATCAGCGTCTGGATCGATTCTTCGGACTACGTGCCACTCAGGATGTCGATGGAAGGCACGATGACGGACGGTGCCGAAACGCGGCCGGCGAGCATCGTCGCGACCATGTCCGACTATCGTTCAGTGCCCGGTAGCAAGATGTACGAGTCTTACCGTCAGACGATGACCACCAGCAGCGTGCTGACCGACGCAGAGCGCGCTGAACTGGAACAGGCGCGCGCGCAGCTCGCCGAATTCGAGTCGCAGATGGCAAGCATGCCGGAAAGCCAGCGCCAGATGATGGAAAACATGATGGGCCCGCAGATCAACGCGATTCGCGAGATGATTACCGATGAGGGCATCGTCATCGACGTGGTCGTGGACTCGATCGAGATCAATCCCTAGGCCGAAGTCTGCCGGGTTCCGCCGCGACCCGGGCGGGTTCGAGGTTGGACATAATCGCCCGAAATCGGGTCGGAACCCGCGAAGTTGCTGGGTTCCAGCGGACCCGCGGCGGGCAGTGGACAGCGTCGTCATCGATGGCAATAATGCTGTGAAGCGTTATGAACGTCGTCACCTTGCTGAAAGGCGGTCGCAGCGGTGACGGAGCGGCTGCGAAGCGATCTCGGGCAGCACGTTTCTGACGCAATAAGAATAAATACAAGAATAAGAACAAGACCCGCAGGGGCGTCAACATGAAGCGAACACGGCAGAGTCTCGTCCAGGTCGTCAGCATGACCTTGCTGATCTGTGGATCCGCTGCCGCCAGCCCCGACGCCGAGCCTGCCGATCAGGATCAGGCGGAAACCGCCATCGCACCAACCGGGCTGGAATCGATCAAGCCCGCACCGGTTGCACCCATCCAGAAAACCAAGAAGCCCGAGCGCAGCGGTCCGGAGGTGCAGCCGCAGAAAAGGCGTCGTTTCCGTCGTTGCAAACTCGGCGACTTCGATTGCTACGAGTCCGCCTCGCCGAGACTCGCCGGTCGAGTCGATCACGTCAGCCTGCCGGCCAGCGTTAACGACGGCCGGGGCGCGAACCCGAGCCACGCGCTTTCCTGAGCATCCCGACCCCCACCAAAGATTGACGCTGCCAGTGGCTGACCTACGCCACCCATAGTCACTATCCCACTCGATTTCGTCCGGATTTGGGACTAGATTCCTAGTTGTACGCAGAATCCGCAAATTCGCTCGCGCTCGAACCCATCCAGACTCGACTCCGTTCAGGGACGTGTGGTCCGGGCAGGCGCACCAGGACTTCGGGAGATGGTCATGAAACAGGTGGTTGTTTTGCACGGCTGGAGCGATGACTCCGATTCCTTCAAACCGCTCATCGCCTTCCTCAAGAAGAACGGCTTCAACGTGACGACCTTGTTCCTCGGCGACTACGTGTCGCTGCGCGATGACGTCCGCATTGAGGACGTCGGCCGGCGGATGGAGGAGGTGATCCGCGAGAAGATGGCGAAGCCGGCATCGGCGAAAGACCGGCTGGAGCCTACGTTCGACCTGGTCGTTCACAGCACCGGCGGCCTGCTGGCGAGATGGTGGATCTCCGAGTACTACAAGGATCGAAAGTGCCCGGTGCGGAACCTCGTGATGCTCGCACCGGCCAACTTTGGTTCGGTGCTGGCGCACACCGGACGCAGCATGCTGGGCCGGTTGTTCAAGGGCTTCAAGACCGGCTTTGAAGTGGGTGAGGAAATGCTGCACTCCCTGGAGTTGGCTTCGGCCTTCCAGGGTGATCTTGCCGACCGCGATCTGTTCCGCGAGAACGGATCAGACTCGACGGTTTTTTATGCGCCCGACAAAGTGCGCCTGTTCGTCATCACCGGCACGCACCCTTACGGCGGCAGGGCCCGCAAGCTCATCAACGAGAACGGCTCGGACGGCACCGTTCGGGTTGCTGCGGCAAACATGAACGCGCGCGGCGTTACCGTCGACTTTACGACCAGCCTGACCGATCCGGATGTGCGGCCCTGGCGCCGGCGCGGTGGCGCCAACCAGGCGTTTGCGCTGGCGGTGCTGCCCGATCGCGACCACAGCAACGTGACGCGGCCGGCCGACAAGGGTTACGCCACCGATGCTACCTACCGTGGCCAGCTTGGCGCAGTTGTCCTAAGCGCGCTGTCCACCAACACGGCCTCGCAGTATGCGACGCGCGTCAAGGAGTGGGAGCAGATCTCGCTCGATACGCGGACGTTCGCCGGCGCCGGTAAGGACGCCAAAGCCCATCGCAAGAGCATCTTCGGCAAGGATGAGCCGGAGGCCGAGTATTTCCACGAGCACTACCAGCTCGTAATCGAGGCGGTCGACCAGTACGGCGCACCGGTTCCGGAATACTTCGTCGAGTTCTTTCCAAAGCCCAGCAAGCTCAAGAGTTTCTCCTCATTCAACAAGGCGTCGCTCTTCTTTCACGACGAGGTGATCGAGGACATACACGTCAATCGACGCACGCCGCATCGGCGTTGCTTCTTTATCGATCGCTACGACATGATGTGTGCCGGCGGCTTCTACGCACAGATACCGTCGTCCGGCCTGAAGTCACTGGCAATGACGATTACCGCTACCGATCCCGGAGACAACGTGTCTTACTTCAAGCATGGGGAGGCACGTTCGCGCGGCGTGGTACAGCTGCATGGCAAGCTGCAGGCCGATCGCTGGCTGAAGCGGCATTCGACGCACTTCATTCGCATCATCGTGCCGCGCATCGGTTCCGACAAGCTGTTCCGGCTTAAGAAGGCCTGAGCCTTAGGAGACCAGCGAACTCGCTTTCGCGCGAGACTTGGCGGCACGGCAGTCGTCGTTCAGCCCCTCGAAGGCGCGCGCCACATTGATCCAGTTTTGCGGGCTGGTGGGTTTGAGCTCCGTTCGCTCGTTGGCCAGTACCAGCGCGAGCTCGAACTGT
>CAZFVT010000223.1:0-5835 GCA_964522355.1 uncultured Woeseiaceae bacterium
ATTACGTGTGAGGCAGCGCAGTACATCCTCGAAGTGCTCGGGGCCCGGTCCCAGAGCGAAGCCGGTATTCCGCAGTTCAGCGAGCGCCGGTTCCAGGTTGCCGATTTCCGGGTAGCGCAGACGCCTGGCTCTGAAAACCCGGCCCTTGCGGTTGACCAGGCGGACGTAGAGACACTGTGCGGCTTTGTCGAGCGCCAGGAAGTCACGTATGAACGAAAGCTCTTCGGCCCGCAGCACGTGAGGGTAATGGCGGCGTACGAAATCCAGCATTTCCGTGAAATGCGCGTGGTAGTAGAGCGCCGGCAGCTCGCGTCCCGTCCGTTGGCGGCGATTTTCAGTTTGATCAAATTGCACCGCTTTTTGGCAACCTTCGTCGGGTCTGTCTTATGTCATGTGGTCGACCCTTTTTTCTAACAATGGCGTATCAATAGCGCAAGTGATGCGGCAGCCATAAGGCTATGGATGAGCCTCAATCGGGTGTTGTCGCGCCTCTACTTGCTTTAGTCTCAGCATTGCTGCCATGGAAAGGTACCTGTCGATGACTACCCAACTGCGAAAGCTACGTCTTGTTGCTACGGTCGCCTGCCTGGGCGGGTTGCTTGCTGCCTGCGGAGGCGGCGGTGGAAACGGCCCGGGTCCGGTGGTTCCGCCAAACCCGCCGCCCGTCCAGCCGCCTGTCGGCGCCGTTGCGGTGGAAAGAGTATTTCCGGCACTCCTGTTCAATGAGCCGATTGCCATGTTGCAGGCGCCGGGAGATGCCAGCCTGTGGTTCGTTGTCGAGCGGCGCGGCGTCGTCCGGGTGTTCTCGGTCGCCAATCCGACCGTCGCCACCGACTTCATGGACATCATTGCGCGGGTCAACTCAATCCCGCCGGAGGGCGGCCTGCTGGGGTTTGCCTTCGATCCTGACTTTGCGACCAACGGCTTCGTCTACGCGTCCTACACGGCGCCTTCGCCCCTGACCTCGGTGATCTCGCGATTCTCCGTTGACGCCGCCTCTGGCAACGTTGATCCGGCGACCGAGCTCGTGATCCTCGAGGTGCCGCAGCCGGCTACCAACCACAACGGTGGGCACATCGCATTTGCACCGGGTAACGACGACGAACTGTACATCAGCCTCGGCGACGGCGGTGGCGGCGGGGATCCCTTCGATAACGGTCAGGACACAACGACACTTGCAGGCAGCATCCTGCGAATAGACGTATCAGCGCTGCCGGGCTACCGCATTCCCAGTGGAATCGATGGCAATCCCTTCGCCGGCGAAACCGAATGCGTCGGCGGCTCGGGTACGGCCAGCTGCCCGGAGATATTCGCCTGGGGATTCCGCAATCCCTGGCGTTTCAGCTTTGATCGCCAGACCGGCGATCTCTGGGCCGGTGACGTCGGTCAGGGTGCATGGGAGGAGATTGATCGGGTCGAGGCTGGCCTGAACTACGGCTGGAACATTCGCGAAGGCGCAAATTGCTACCCACCGTCGGTCGCTACCTGCGATGAGACGAGCGTTGACCCGATCACCGAGTATCCGCACGGCGATGGTTTCTCAGTGACCGGTGGTTACGTCTATCGCGGCGACGACTTTCCGTCACTCGACGGGCAATACCTGTTCGGCGACTTCGTGACCGGACGTATCTGGCAGGTATCGGCAACGGCAGTCCAGGGGACCGCGCCGACGGAACTGCTCGATACGTCGTTGAGCATATCTTCGTTTGGTGAGTCTGCAGACGGCGAGGTCTACGTCATCGACTACGATGGCGGGCTGTACCAGGTCGTCGTGCGCTAGGCGCCGGGGCGGGGAGTACAAACTGCCGCCGCGCCAGCGGCGATGCCAGCTGTTCTTCACCATAGTGCTGGAGCAGCAGCCCTCGGGCATCGGATAGCAGATCCGGGTTGTGCCGACAGAAGTCATCGAAAGACGACGCGGGAACCCGTTGTCGTCGCTCCGCCATGATCAGAACCAGGGCGGCGGTGAGGGTCTCATGGTATCGGTCGGGTTGGCCGACGCGCTCCGTCAGCGCTCGAAGCCCTGCGGCTACGCGTTCAAGCGCTTGTATCACCGGCAGCTCTTCGAGGTAGGCGAAGGCTACTTCCAGATGCGCCCGGTGATCGAAACTGGCGGGATCAATGTCCCCGTCCTCAAAGCGGCAGAGCAGGGGTGATCGCTTGGCGCATTGAGTCCTCTGATTCGTCATTTCTCAACCAGCCGATGGCTGTCTTCGGCACCGAGGTCGCAGCCGTAGAGGCGCTTGAATTCCGCAATGGCGGCCTGCGTTTCTCCAGAAAAGGCGCTCTTGCCCTCAAATGCGTGCAGCACGATGCCTTCTATGAGGTCGCCAAGCGTCATGTCGCAGTATTCCGCGGTTGCCTTCAGCACCTTCAACAGCGATTTCTCCAGTCGCAGGCCTGTCTGGCTGCGTTCGACTCGTTTCGGCATCACTGGCTCCTGATTGGTTATCTTGATAACAAGATAACAAAATAGCGCCATAGACGCACCTTCGAGATGGCGGCCCGCCGTCTTCAAGCCGCTCGACATCGGCGGAATGCCCTTTGTTCAAGGGCGCTTGTTCGCTCATAATCCAGCGGTAATTGAGCGAAAGAACAAGAACATGAACACCGCGCCTGGTTTGCAAAAGGGCTTTCGTGTCGGCCCCTGGTCCGTGCTTCCGGAGCGCGGCATCCTGCGCGGGGCGTCCGGCGACGAGCATCTCGAGCCGCTGGTCATGAACCTGCTGCTGGAGCTTGCGATTGCCGGCGGCGACGTGGTCAGCAAGGAGGTGCTGATCGAGCGTCTCTGGCAGGGCCGCGCGCAGTCTGACGAGCCGCTGCTGCGAGCCGTTTCTGTCCTGCGTCGAAAACTGGGCGACGACAGCAAGAATCCCACGTTCATCGAAAATATCCCGCGACGCGGCTATCGTCTGCTGGCGCCGGTCGAGGTTGCCAGCAGCTCGCCCCCGGAAAGCGCCGATGAGGCAGCCACGGAACGACCCGCTGCGGGTCTTCGTCCCGGTCGTCTCGTGGCCGTTCTGGCGGTGGCTATCGTCGTCGGCTATTTCGTCTACGACCGGCTGCTGTCCGCTCCGCCGGCACCCGATGCGCCGATCCGGACGCTCGCGATTTTTCCGTTTCAGTGCGCCGGGACGGCGGAACCCTACCTGTGTCACGGCTTTTCCGAGGAGTTGACCGCAAGCCTGCTGCAGGTCGATGAGTTCCGGATTATTCGACGAACAGAGTTGCCGCCGAGCGGGCGAACCGTGCGGCAGATTGCGCGAGACATCAGCGTTGACGCAATCCTGACCGGCAGCGTCCAGCAAATTGGCGATGAGCTTCGCATTTCACCGGTGGTAACTGATGGACGGAACGAGTTCGTCGTTTACTCGCAGCCGAAGAGCGGGCTGGTCAGCAACATCCTGGACCTGCAGCAGGAGGTCGCCCAGGAGGTGGCCGACGCGATTGTGGGTCCGAGCGGCGAGCAGCTGGCCTCACGCCCGCAGCCGCAGGTGACCCGGGCTTATCACAGTTTCGCCCAGGGCCAGTACCTGTTCGAAAGACGCAATCTTGATGACCTTCGCACCGCTATCGCCCGATTCCAGGAGGCGATCAGCCTTGACCCGGGTTTCGGTCCTGCCTACCTGCATCTAGCCTTCGCCTACCTGCTGCTGCCGGAGTACGACAGCAGCCTCGCCGAAGAAGATCTATACGCCCGGGCTGCTGAAACAGCGGAAGAAAACGGGATCGTCGCAGACCCGTCGATCGAGGCGGCAGCCGGCACGGTCTTTGGCTTTATCTTTCACAAGCGCGGCGAGTGGCTGGAGGCAACCCGGGCGTATGAGCGTGCGCTCAACGGCGACAACAGCTTCGCGCTGGCCCATCACTGGTACTCACGGCTGCTGGCAACGGTCGGGCGCATGGATGAGTCGCTCAGTTTCGCCATTCGCGCCTATGAATTGGATCCGGCGAGTGCGGTGATCATCAGTCGGCGTGCCATTGCGCACTTCTGGCTGAGCGAACTCGACGAGGCCGACCAGTATTTCGCGCTCGCCAACGAGCTGGGTTTGCAGGCGCCGATCCATGATCTGGCCTATGCGCTGTACCTGATTCGGATCGGCGACATCGACGAGTCGAGAATCTACACCCGGCAGGGCCTGGAGAAATACCAGACCGACTCAGGCTGGGTGGATTCGGTCTTCGACGGTATCGAAGATCCCGCCCAGCGGGCCGAGGCGGTAACGGAGGTAGCGGGCCTCGAGGCGAGCGGGATGCTTTCGGACTTCATCCTCATAACGCTCTGGGCGTTGCTCGACGAACCCGACCGGGCGATGGCGACGGCGCTGTCGATGAGTGGTATCGGTCAGGACTTCGAGACCGGCTACGAGGTGCTGTTCAGCGACGAGCTGGCCATGCTGCATGACCATCGTCTATTCGGCGAGCTGCTGGATCGTGCCGGACTGCAGGATTACTGGGATGAGCTGGGTTGCGTCGCCGATCCCGTCCGGGTGCGCTGCCCGGCGGCTGCGGCGCAATCGACGGCTGCCAGCCGCTAGGCGCCAGCTCGATCGATCACTCGTCGCGGGGCGAGCGCCTGGCAGACTTCAGCCGGGAGCGAGCCGCCTTCTCGCGCAGTCGGCGCTCCACGGCGGCCTTGCCCGGTCGCGTCTTTTTTCGCGGCTTGACGGTTCGTAACCCTGCCTCGATGAACTCGACCAGCCGATTGACTGCGTCTTTCCGATTTTTGTCCTGGCTGCGATCGACCAGAACTCCGCGTTGGGCATTAATGCCTCCGGGCCAAGTGCGGCCGATCGGGTGCGCTTCGAGGTCCTAACGGAAACACAGGCACCGAATGGCGCGATCAGTGAGGATGCCGGGCATATTGCTGTGGCCTTCTTTACGGATGTTTCTGTCTTTGAGTACCGGATCGGAAAGTTTGGAAATGCGCTGGGAGGCGCTGGGCGACTGAACTCGTTGGCCTTCGACTGCCCGACCATCAATCCGACAACGACCAACCCGGTTGCCGATGAAGACTTCGGCGATGCACCCTTTGACAATGATCCCGCCGCACGCCCGAACTATGGCAATCCGATCCATACAATCGCGGCGGGTGTCCAGCTTGGCGCGACCAATACGGCTGATCTTGCTCCGGGTGACAGCCCTACAGCATCGACCGACACAGGCGACGATGGTGTGACGATGCCAGCATCTTTTCAGGGCCTTGTCGCTTCAAACATCACAGTCAGTGTACAGGGTGCAGGTTATCTTCAGGGTTTCTTTGACTGGAACAATGATGGTGACTTCGAGGATGCAGGCGAACAGCCCATCGTCGACGTTCAGGACACCAATAATGATGGGACAATCACTATTTCAGTCACGCCACCCGGAAACACGGTCGCCGGCACCAGCTTCGCTCGGTTTCGCTGGTCGACTGCAAACGGGGTCGGCATCCAGGATCCCGCCGGCGATGGTGAGGTCGAAGACTACCAGATAACCCTTGTTGAAGCCGTCAATGCCGACCTTTCACTGACGATGGGGTTCTCAAACACTGTGGCAGGGGTCGGCTCGCCCGTCATCATTACGCTGACGGTAACCAATGACGGTCCTGCGGAGTCCAATGCGGTGACGGTGTCTTTCCCGTTCCCGGCCAATACCACCTTTTCCTCAGACGACGGGTCTGGCGCTTTTGATTCCAGTACGGGTATCTGGACGCTGCCAGCCTCCATTCTGTCAGGAGGCAGTGCGACCCTAAATATTACGCTCACGGTTGATGCTGTCGGCGATATCGACTTTCTCTCCGAAATCCTGACCGCTGACCGACCGGATCCTGACTCAACACCCGGCAATGCCGGC
>CAZFVT010000224.1:0-5802 GCA_964522355.1 uncultured Woeseiaceae bacterium
CATGTAATGGCTGTCACGATCCGTCTAGCGGGCTGTCGCACGGACGCCGTGGCGGCGAATCCATGCCTACAGATCGGTGTGTGTTTCGTCGTGCGGGACGCAATGCTGCGACTGGCTCTGTGAGGCGACCGAGGGCAACGACGAGAGATGCCGTCGCCGTCCCGGCTAATCCATATCTTCGCTGGGTACGAAAAACGGCCGCCGCGGGGGCGTCGTCGAACCTGGAATTACGGGTTCGAAGTCAGGGTCTTCTAGTAGCTCCTGGAGTGTCAGGTCTTCAGCTTCATTCGATTCGCGGGCGAGCTCCGGTGCCAGCTCGTAGAGCTCGGTCGTATCCGGAACCGGCAGAGGCGCTCGCTCATCAAGCGATGGCTGGCTGTCCCTTTCTTCCTGCACCGCTCGCTCGTCATCGTCCAACCAGGGCGCCCAATCGCCGGGGCCACCGCTGGAGACGATGTCCATACCGTAGGCGAGAATTCGCTCACCCGGCTCCGGGAAGCTGTACTCATCTGACGCTGCGATTATTTCGTTGGACGGCAGAGGCGCATCAACCGTTGCATCAACACTGTCGTATGACTGCAGCGGTTCCGATGCCGACGACGACGGCCAGGGAGTTACCGTCACCGGGGTCTCTACTGCGGGGGAAGCGCCGCTGACGGAGGCAGGCTCTTGAACGTCGGGCCGCATGACGAAGAATGCAAAGGCGAAGCTCAGCAGACCGACAATCAGGATGATGATTTTTGTCATGCTCAGAAGACTGCCAGTGACACATGACAGAACCGCGAACTCGGCGTGTCGGTCGGATGACAGTGTCGCCGGTCATACGGTCGTCATATGTCGGTGGGAGTATCAAGCGCTCACCTGTTACGGAGCGATTCAATCATGGGCCTCAGTATCTGGCAGATCGCCGTTGTCGCCATTCTCGTTATCCTGCTGTTTGGCCGCGGCAAACTTTCCGGCTTGATGACCGACCTTGCCGACGGTATCAAGAGTTTTCGCGAAGGCATAAAAGACAGCCCGCCGGTTGACGCACAACCGGCACCCATCGCCGACCAGTCCAGCAACCCGGGCGTCGAGCAGCCTGAGGCTGCCAAGACCGTCGTCGAATAGCGCTCGTGTTCGGTCTGAGTTCTATAGAACTTCTGTTCGTCGCGGTGCTCGCACTCGTGTTCATCGGACCTCGGGATCTTCCCCAGGTGCTGCGTGGTGCCGGCAGCATTTTTGTGCGCCTTCGTCGCGTGTACCAGGACGTGCGTGGCAGCGTCACCCAACTCGAACGCGAAATAGACCTGGTCGACAATCCCCGGCCGGACAGGCCGGGTTGGCTGGAGTTCTTGCCCGACGAAGTCAGGGAGCTGCGCGAATCCATCGTTCCTCACGGTGATCCGGAGGAAACCAGGGCTCGCTACCAGGCCTATAAACAAGCAGTCGCGAAGGCTCAGCAGGACTATCGTGCCAGTCAGTCGGATGAGGCCGTCGAGTCCAGCGATGCGACGGACGCCGACGCGGTAAGCGACAGCCGCGCGCAGGCAGACGCGTGAGCGAGGCAACCGCCGGGATCGACGCGAGCAAAGCGCCGCTGCTCGCACACCTCACCGAACTACGCCAACGCCTGCTGTATTGCCTCGGCGCGTTCCTGATTGCGTTCTGCATTGCCTACTATTTTTCCGAGTTCCTCTTCGGCTTCCTGACCCAGCCACTGCTGGACGCCTTCGGCGGCGACGCCGACCGGCGGATGATTTACACGGGCTTGCATGAAGCCTTCTTCACCTACCTCAAGCTGTCTTTCTTTGCTGCCGCCTGCGTCGTTCTGCCTTTCGCGCTAAACCAGGTCTGGAAGTTTGTCGCACCGGGAATGTACGAACACGAAAAGAAGTCGCTTCGCCCGGCCTTCGTCGCTACCCCGGTACTGTTCGTGATGGGCGCTTCGCTGGCCTTTTACGGCATCTTCCCCCTGGCGTGGAAGTTTTTCCTCGGCTTCGAGAACCCGGGCCTTGCCGGCGGCGTCGCTGTCGAGCTGGAAGCGCGGGTCAGTGAATACCTCTCGCTGGTGACCCGGTTGATCCTCGCGTTCGGCATCAGCTTCGAACTCCCGGTGCTGCTGCTGGTACTGGCGAAAGTTGGCATGATCACCGCCGATTCGCTGCGCCGTTACCGCAAACACGCCATCGTGGTTGCGTTCCTGCTGGCCGCCATCATTACGCCGCCTGATTTGATTTCGCAGATTGCTCTTGGCACACCGATCGTGCTGCTCTACGAGTTATCGATCTGGCTCATCACCTGGACCAACTCGGATCTCGAAGCGAAACAACGGCAAGTGCCGGACAGTCTCTAGCCGACGTCAGTAATCGACATCGTTCCCTAACCAAACTGTCGTCGTACTGCCATCAGAAATTGACCTAGCATTAATCAATCTGACGCGGCCCATTCATCTTCGCCTCTTAACGTGGTCGGTGCTGTTCCCGTAAACCCACCAACCACATTAAAGGGGCACCAATGAGCCAGACTCTCGAAGAACTCTGGAAGTCGATGGAGGGCGCCGAGCCCGTCGTCAACCGTCGTCAATTCGTTAAAGGCGGATCTACCGTTGCCGCCAGCGCGGCCATTGCCGCGATGTCGACGCAGGCAAATGCCGCGGTTTCCTTCTCGGACGACTACGGACCGCTCGTCCTCAAACCCGATCTTTCGACCGGCCTTCCGCTAATCGCCCTGCCCGAGGGCTTTAGCTATGCATCTTATGGCTGGACCGGGCAGATCCAGACTGACCACCAGCCGACGCCGACGGATCACGACGGCATGGCCGTCGTCGCGGCTCGCGGCGATCGCATCGTGATGGTCCGCAATCATGAGCTGTCGCTGGGTGAATCGCAGCCGTCGTCGCCGGCCAACAACCGGAAAGGCACCTATAACCCGGCACAGTTCGGCGGATGCTCCAACCTGATGTTCAACACGCGCAAGGGCAAGTGGCTGGCTTCGTGGAACAGCCAGGGTGGCACGATTCGAAACTGCGCCGGCGGCCCGACGCCCTGGGGCACCTGGATTACCTGTGAAGAGACCTTCCACGGCTGGAACCAGCCGCCCAGCGGCCAGGAAACCTTCACCGGGTTCAATCACGGCTACGCCTTCGAAGTTCCTGGTTTCGGCAAGACCCGCGCGAAGCCGATCCGTGGCATGGGCCGTTTCGTTCACGAAGCCTGCGCCGTCGATCCGTCCACCGGCATCATCTACCAGACCGAAGACGCGCGTCCGTCGGCATTTTACAAGTACGAGCCAAACGGGCCTTACGGCAAACTTCGCCCGGGCCGCATCGATGGTCGGCTGTTTGCAATGGTGCTCGACGGCGTATCCCGGCTCGACACCTCCATGGGCGGCGCCCCGGTCGGTACCACATGGCACGTGACCTGGCAGGAGATCACGGATCCGGATGCGAAAGTTGCCCGCTGTTTCGACCAGGCACCGGATGCGGCCACCATCTCTCGCGGCGAAGGCTGCTGGGAAGACCAGGGCAAGATCTACTTCGTCTCCACCGACGGCGGCGTTGCCGGACTTGGCCAGATCTTCTGCTACGACCCGCGTCATGAGACCTGCACCCTGCTGTTCGAATCAACCGACGCCATGAACGTCGACGGTCCGGACAATATCGCGGTCAGCCCGCGCGGCTCGATCCTGATGTGCGAGGACGGCGATTCGAATCCGAAACGTCTCGTTGGCCTGACGGCGGACGGCAAGACGTTCCCGTTTGCCGAGAACCGCATCGAGCTCGGCCCGGATGAGCTGTCGCAGATCGACAGCATCTTCCCCGGAACCGAAGAGTACTTCTGGGACTCGGTCACGAACTCGGACGGCACATTCCCGCGCAGCTTCACCAGCCGCGAATGGGCCGGCGCCACGTTCTATGGCCGCTGGTTGTTCGTCAACATCCAGTCCCCGGGCGTCACCTTCGCCATCACGGGACCCTGGGAAAAGGGCTCTCTGTAACCCTCCGTTGCGGCAAGACCCAGGCCGGGCCCCACAGGGGGCCCGGTTTTTTTGACCGCTCGATTCAAGACGGCGGCGGCTCGCAAATCAGTTGCCTTTGCCGCATCCAGCCGTGAGACAATGCGCCGATGCTTGACGAGACGCCGCCCGAGCGCATTCGCTACGAGTTCGACCAGCCGCCGGAACCCGGGCACACCATTCCAGTTTCTGAAGACCTGCTGTGGCTGCGGATGCCGCTGCCGATGGCGCTCGCCCACATAAACCTCTGGCTGCATCGGGATGGCGACAGCTGGTCGATTATTGATACCGGCATCGGCGACGAAACGACCCGTGAGCTGTGGCAGGAAGTGCTGGACGCAACCCTGGAAGGGGCGCCGGTCGATCGGATCATTCTCACGCACATGCACCCGGACCACTGCGGCAACGCCGGCTGGCTCTGCGAACGGCTTGACGCGGGGCTCTGGATGACCCGTGAGGAGTACCTGTATTGCCGCATCCTGACGGCCGACACCGGAAGGCCGGCACCGGCCGAAGGCGTCACCTTCTATAAACGAGCGGGTTTCTCGGATGACGCGCTGCAGCGTTACCAGGAGCTCTTCGGCATGTTCGGTCGCTACGTCGCCGAGCTACCGCAGACCTACACGCGGATGCAGAATAGGGACCGGCTGACGATTGGCGAGCACGAATTCCGGGTGATCATCGGCCGTGGTCACTCGCCCGAACACGCCTGTCTTTACGATGAATCGCGAAACATCCTGATCTCGGGCGACCAGCTTTTGCCAACCATATCGTCCAACGTCAGCGTCTATCCCACGGAACCTCTGGCCAATCCGCTGGCCGACTGGTTGACGTCGCTCGAAGACCTGAAGAACGAGATCCCCAGTGACGTTCTCGTGCTCCCCGCTCACGGCCGGCCCTTCTACGGCGCGCACGAGCGTCTTGATGACCTTATCGAAGAACACAAAGACGGCCTCGACAAGCTGCTCGCGCTCTGCGACGAGCCGCGGCGAGTCCCGGAGCTCTTTTCCGCACTGTTTCGCGCGCCAATCCGGTCCGGCAACCTGATGATGGCCACCGGCGAGACGCTCGCCCACCTCAACTACCTGATCTACGAGGGACAGATCGAGCGGCAGCTCGGGGACGACGGCGCGGACCGGTTTCTGGCCGTATAGACCTTATTCCACGACGCTGTGTTTTCCACGGCCCCGACGGCGTTACAATCGCCGGCATTCAAGAACCCAAGGCGACACGCCCACCGAAGGTACCCGCAATGTTGATCAAGAAATTTGGACTCCCGCTCTCTGCCGCTCTCCTGGCCCTGCTCATTGGCTGCTCGCCGTCGGAAGCGCCTGAGGCTACCTCTGCGGCGCCAGCGCCGGCGGCGGCTGCCGTCGAGGAAGCCACCTCTCCTGCCGCTATTGCCATGCCGGACCGCTACGGCACCGAAGTCGCCGAAGCGATCCTCGCCGCCGGTGGCAACGCGGTGGACGCTGCCATCGCCTCCGGGTTCGCGCTGGCCGTTACCTATCCCGAGGCCGGCAACATCGGCGGCGGCGGATTCATGCTGATCCGCATGGGCGATGAGGACGCGTTCGTCGACTACCGCGAGAAAGCGCCGCTGGCCGCTGACCGCGACATGTACCTCGACGAGAACGGCGATGTGGTCCCGGAGCTGAGCCTGTTTGGTCATCTGTCGGTGGGCGTCCCCGGCACGGTCGACGGTTTCTGGAAAGCGCATCAGCGCTTCGGCTCGATGTCCTGGGAAGAGCTGCTTGCGCCGGCGATTGCACTGGCCCGCGACGGCTTTGAAGTACCGGAGTCTCT